>NZ_JBBCWZ010000004.1:0-96668 GCF_037145695.1 Acinetobacter sp. USHLN143 | reverse complement strand
TAATGCAGTACGATCTTCAAAGTTAAGATGATGGTATGACAATTTTATATACTCCATAAACCCTTTAAATTAATTAGGTGGTTTATGTCGCACTTCAAGTTTTACTCTGCCTATCAACGATTTTGTTTGCTTGGCTCCAAGATATGAAAAACCCACTCAAATTAAGTGGGTTTTCGCATTCAAATCAATTGATTCGAGAAATTAGTTTTTCTCTTTATCTACAATTTTGTTCGCTTGGATCCAAGGCATCATCGCACGTAACTTGTTACCAGTAACTTCGATACCGTGAGCCGCATTTTGACGACGACGAGCAGTCATAGATGGGTAGTTCAACGCACCTTCTTGAATAAACATCTTCGCGTATTCGCCAGATTGAATACGTTTAAGTGCATTACGCATTGCTTCACGAGACTGTTCGTTGATTACTTCAGTACCCGTTACATATTCGCCGTATTCAGCATTGTTTGACACTGAGTAGTTCATGTCCGCGATACCGCCTTCGAACATCAAGTCAACGATCAATTTAAGTTCGTGTAGACATTCGAAGTACGCCATTTCTGGAGCATAACCCGCTTCAACAAGAGTTTCGAAGCCCATTTTAACCAATTCAACAGCACCACCACAAAGAACTGCTTGCTCACCGAAAAGGTCAGTTTCAGTTTCTTCACGGAATGAAGTTTCGATGATACCTGTACGGCCGCCACCTACGCCTGAAGCGTAAGAAAGAGCAACGTTACGCGCATTACCAGAAGCATCTTGGTGAATCGCGATAAGGTCAGGAACACCTGAACCACGTTGGTATTCAGAACGTACTGTGTGACCAGGAGCTTTAGGCGCAACCATGATTACGTCTAAGTCAGCACGTGGAACAACTTGGTTATAAAGAATCGAGAAACCATGAGCAAATGCTAAAGTCGCGCCTTGCTTGATGTTTGGCTCAATTACGTCACGGTAAAGTTGAGATTGGAACTCATCTGGAGTCAAAATCATAACTACGTCAGCTTGCGCAACAGCAGCAGGAACTTCAGCAACTTTAAGACCTGAATTTTCAGCTTTCTTCCAAGAAGCAGAGTTCGCACGTAAACCAACAGTTACGTCAACGCCAGAATCTTTCAGGTTAAGCGCATGTGCGTGGCCTTGTGAACCGTAACCAATAATTGCTACTTTCTTAGATTGGATGATAGATAAGTCACAGTCTTTATCGTAAAAAATTTGCATTGCTGTCTCCGCTTAAATGCTTGTTTGTCCGTTAAATCAGGCAATGACCCTTAAATTTACATTGCCTGATACCCTCTTCTTGTTCAGATGAGGAAATACTTAAAATTTAGATGGTGAGTACTTTTTCGCCGCGTGCGATACCTGATACACCTGAACGTACCACTTCTAAAATCGTGTGTTCAGCAAGTGCATCAATAAATGCATCCACTTTTTCAGTGGTACCCGCGATTTGAATGGTATAGGTCGTTGGTGTTACATCGACAATCTGACCACGAAAAATATCTGCCGTACGTTTGATTTCGTCACGCGATGAACCCAATGCTTTGACTTTAATCAGCATCAATTCACGCTCAATATGTGCACCTTCAGACAGGTCAACCACTTTCACCACTTCAACCAACTTGTTAAGCTGTTTGGTAATTTGCTCAATCTTGTGATCATCACCATAAGTGGTCAATGTCAAACGTGAAAGCGTTGGATCTTCAGTCGGAGCAACATTCAATGTTTCGATATTGTAGCCACGCTGTGAGAACAAACCCACTAAACGGGAAAGCGCGCCTGATTCGTTTTCTACGAGTACAGAGATAATATGTCTCATTTCGTGCGCTCCCCTTTAGCCAACCACATATCCTGCATCGACTGACCCGCAATCAACATCGGATAAACGTGCTCGGTACGATCTACCATAACGTTAATAAATACGCACTTGTCGTTAATCGCCATCGCTTCTGCAAGCTTCGACTCTAGCTCATCGGCATGATTAATCTGAATACCGACATGACCATAGGCTTCCATCAGTTTGGCAAAATCAGGCAATGAATCTACATAAGAACTTGAATGACGTCCTTCATAGTTCATATCTTGCCACTGCTTCACCATCCCTAAAGACTGGTTATTCAGGCACAGGATTTTTACATTCAGGCCATATTGCTTACAGGTCGACAGTTCCTGGATACACATCTGAATCGATGCTTCACCGGTGATACACACCACTTGCTGTTCCGGATATGCAAGCTTCGCAGCCATTGCATACGGCAAGCCTACACCCATGGTGCCTAGACCACCTGAGTTGATCCATTGACGTGGACGTTTGTATTTGTAATACATCGCACCAAACATCTGATGCTGACCGACATCAGAAGTAATGATCGCTTCGCCATTGGTCACTTTATCCAATGCCTGAACCACTTGTTGTGGCTTCATCACGCCATCAACACCCGCTTCAAAACGACCGCCATGAACCTTGCGCCATTCATTGATCTGTTTCCACCATGCCGCAATCGCTTCAGGATTTGGCTTAGAAACATTAAGCTGTTTCAACTGGTTCAACATCTCATTCAGTACAGGCTCTACAGCACCGACAATTGGAATGTGCGCCATAATGGTTTTTGAGATTGTCGCTGGGTCGATATCTATATGAATGACTTTAGCATTTGGACAGAATTTTGCAGGATTGTTGGTCACACGGTCATCGAAACGCGCACCCACACACAGAATTACATCTGCATTGTGCATGGTCATGTTAGCTTCATAAGTACCGTGCATACCCAACATACCGATGAACTGTTCATCATCACCCGGGAATGCGCCAAGACCCATCAAGGTATTGGTCACTGGATAACCCAATAGATGCGCAAGCTCTGTCAATTGTGCTGAAGCATTGCCTTGAACCACACCACCGCCTGAGTAAATAACTGGGCGTTTAGCATGGATCAGTTCTTCAATCGCTTTACGAATTTGACCTGAGTGACCACGGAACGGTGGCTGATACGAACGCATCTTCACTTTTTCTGGGTATTCGTAAGCAAATTTCTCTGCAGGATTGGTCGCATCCTTTGGAATATCAATCACTACAGGACCTGGACGACCTGAAGACGCAATATAGAAGGCTTTCTTGATAATCGCAGGAATTTCGCTGGCATGACGCACCTGGAAGCTATGTTTCACGATAGGACGTGAAATACCGACCATATCGGTTTCCTGAAATGCATCTTCACCAATCAGATGACTCGCAACCTGACCTGACAAAATCACCATCGGGATTGAGTCCATATAGGCCGTTGCAATTGGGGTCACCGTGTTGGTTGCGCCCGGACCTGAAGTCACCAGCACAACACCGGTCTTGCCTGTCACGCGTGAGTAAGCATCGGCCATGTGACCAGCAGCCTGTTCGTGACGTACGAGATAATGATTGATTCTGTCTTGTTGAAATAGCGCATCATAAATATGAAGAACTGCGCCGCCTGGGTATCCAAAAACATGTTCAACGCCTTCGTCCGCTAATGCGCGAACAAGCATTTCACCACCAGATAGAAGTTCCAACGTGATTCACCCTAATATTATTCACTGCACAAATGGGAGGCATTTGCAGTGTTTCATTTGTTAACTGTCTGCACTGTTATAGCACACAAATTTCATAGTTTTCAAAGCAATAGGAAAAAAATCTGATTTCTTCGCTGTTCGAGCAATACGGGATCTAAAACATGTTGGGATAAACATATTTTGCTTAGCTTTGTTCAATTTCTCGGCTAGAGAAATCGCCCATTGCATGAAATGACACTTAGTCGAAGGGTGATCGATCTAAGGCATATAAAACTATTGCAGCATTCTTGTGTTTTCAGGCTTTAAAGTCAAGTTTAAAAAACAGACAATCCATACTTATAGTGCCTAAATCTGCTGTTTTTAACAGCAATATCAGCTTATAGCCATGCATTGACTGTCTTTCCTATTCATCTAATCCAATAAAATTCATAGAGTTAATGGTTTAATTTTATAAATTTTTAATATGTCTTATATAAAAAAAATGAATGAATTTTTATCAAATGAAAGGAAATTGTTTATCAATAAATTTTGTATACGAAGATTTGTCTCTGATTTCTTATACGCTAGATTGAGCTTATTTCAGCAGC
Organism: Acinetobacter sp. USHLN143; assembly: GCF_037145695.1. Lineage (GTDB taxonomy): Bacteria > Pseudomonadota > Gammaproteobacteria > Pseudomonadales > Moraxellaceae > Acinetobacter > Acinetobacter fasciculus. The sequence continues at coordinate 92,541 of NZ_JBBCWZ010000004.1, read as the reverse complement.
TCGCTTTGAATAAAGCAGATAAAAATCCATCACTTTTACTGAAAATCTCACTACAATAATTGCAGTATTCCATGCCTAGCAAGCCGAGGCCCAAGAACAATGAAAATATCTTTTTTAACCACTTTCAGTTTGAGTTGCGCAATTGTTTTAAGCATCTGTAGCACCAGCGCTTCCGCGATCCAGTATCATAAATGGGTCGATGCGAAAGGCGTCACCCACTACACCAAAACGCCACCACCGAAATCTGCGAAAAAAGCCACCACAGTGGATACCTATGGCTGGAAAAATTCAGCACCAGCATCATCTAGAACGACTGAAACTGAAGTTCAAACCGAGAACACACCTCAAGAACAACAGCAACAAGCCCCTCAAGTTCCTGCGAATCAGGACCAGCAACAACGTGAAGCCAACGAAGCCTTGCAGCAATCTAAAAATCGTGCAGTTGCTTTATAAGACACCTCTATATAGAACAGCGTGTTTTTTCTTCGGGAAATGCCGGCGCAAAATTCACTTTTAGGTACATTTTGCGCTATGCTGTGCAACAGACTTTTTTCACCGTAATTCACTGATACGTTTATGACTACTCACATTGATTCCGAATATCAAGCCAGTGCGATTGAGCCTCAAGTCCAACAGGATTGGGAATCTCGCAAAGCCTTTAAAGTTGCCGACAAAGTAGAAGGTCCACGTCGTTATATTCTCTCGATGTTCCCTTACCCAAGTGGCAAGCTACATATGGGTCATGTGCGTAACTATACGATTGGTGACGTGATCAGCCGTTTCCATCGCTTAAAAGGTGAAACTGTCCTGCAACCGATGGGTTGGGATGCTTTCGGTCTGCCTGCTGAAAACGCAGCGATTGCACACCAGGTTGCACCGGCAAAATGGACATTTGAAAATATTGCTTACATGCGTGACCAGTTGAAAAAACTCGGTCTAGCCGTAGATTGGGATCGTGAATTTGCGACCTGTACCCCTGAATACTATCGTTGGGAACAATGGCTATTTGTTCAGCTTTATAAAAAAGGCTTGATCTACCGTAAGCTTTCAACCGTGAATTGGGATCCGGTCGATCAGACTGTTCTTGCCAACGAACAGGTTGAAAATGGTCGTGGCTGGCGTTCAGGTGCATTGGTAGAAAAGCGTGATATTCCAATGTACTACTTCCGCATCACTGATTATGCGCAAGAGTTACTTGACGATTTAGACACGCTTAAAGATGGCTGGCCACAACAAGTGTTGACCATGCAGCGTAACTGGATTGGCCGCTCACAAGGGATGGACATCACTTTCCCTTCAGCAAATCCTGACGTGTATGCAGATGGTTTAACGGTATTTACTACCCGTGCCGATACCTTGATGGGCGTAACGTATGTTGCAGTTGCAGCAGAACACCCGATGGCGCTGAAAGCGGCTGAAACAAACCCAGAATTGGCTGCATTCATTGAAGAATGCCGTATGGGTTCTGTGGCAGAAGCGGATCTTGCGACTGCCGAGAAGAAAGGCATGGCAACCGGTCTTTCTGTGAAGCATCCTGTGACTGGCGAAGAAGTTCCGGTTTGGATCGCCAACTATGTATTGATGTCTTATGGTTCAGGTGCAGTGATGGCAGTTCCATCACACGATGAACGTGACTTCGAATTTGCCAATAAATATGGCTTGACCATCAAGCAAGTGATTGATGCTAAAGGCGCAGATGATGCTGACTTTGATGCGACTCAATGGCAAGAATGGTATGGCTCGAAAGAAGGTAAACTGGTCAATTCAGCCGAATTTGACGGTCTAGATTTCCAAGGTGCATACGATGCATTCCTTGCCAAATTAGAACCAACAGGCCTAGCAAGTTCTAAAGTTCAATTCCGTCTACGTGACTGGGGGGTTTCCCGTCAGCGTTATTGGGGTTGTCCAATTCCAATGATTAACTGTCCATCATGTGGTCAAGTGCCAGTACCTGAAGAGCAGCTTCCTGTGGTTCTTCCGACTGACGTTGTTCCAGATGGTTCAGGTAACCCACTGAACAAAATGCCTGAGTTCTATGAAACGACTTGTCCAAGCTGTGGTGGCGACGCACGTCGTGAAACAGATACGCTTGATACATTCGTAGAATCGTCTTGGTACTATGCACGTTATGCATCTCCAGACTTTACGGGTGGCATGGTGAAACCTGAAGCAGGTCAAACCTGGCTTCCTGTGAACCAATACATCGGTGGTGTTGAACACGCGATTCTGCATTTGCTTTATGCACGCTTCTTCCACAAATTGATGCGTGATGAAGGCGTGGTACAAGGCAATGAACCATTCACTAACTTGTTAACGCAAGGGATGGTGCTTGCAGATACCTTCTATCGTGAAGCTGAATCTGGCAAGAAAACCTGGTTTAACCCGGCAGATATCGAACTTGAAAAAGACGAAAAAGGCCGTGTGCTTTCTGCAAAATATAAAGAAGATGGCCAGGAAGTTGTGGTTGGTGGTCAGGAAAAAATGTCGAAATCGAAAAATAACGGTATCGACCCACAATCGATTATTGACCAGTACGGCGCAGATACGGCACGTGTATTCATGATGTTTGCTGCACCACCTGATCAATCACTGGAATGGTCTGATGCCGGTGTTGAAGGTGCAAACCGCTTCCTGAAACGTGTATGGCGTTTAGCAACAGGTTTCCTTGAAAAAGCGAATACTGCTGCAAACATCGACAAATCGGCACTGTCTACGGCTGCGCAAGACCTACGTCGTAAGACACACGAAACCATCCAAAAAGTCGGTGATGACATCGAACGTCGTCATGCATTTAACACTGCCATTGCTGCATTGATGGAACTTCTAAACGCCAACAACAAGTTTGAAGCCCAAGATGACAATGACGTTGCTGTTGCACGTGAATCAATTACCACGCTGTTAACTTTACTTGCACCATTTGCACCGCATTTAAGCCAGACTTTATTGGCTGAATTTGGGATTGAATTGAATTCAACTTTGTTCCCTGCGGTAGATGAGTCTGCGCTGACACGTAATACGCAAACCATCGTGGTTCAAGTCAACGGTAAACTCCGTGGCAAGTTAGAAGTATCTGTAGATGCCTCTAAAGATGACATCTTGGCTCAAGCCAAAGCATTGCCTGAAGTTCAGCAATTCTTGACGGGTCCAACCAAGAAAGAAATTGTGGTACCGAATAAATTAGTGAATTTGGTGGTTTAAATCCTTAAGTTCCCTCTCCTCTCAGGAGAGGGCTAGGGAGAGGTAAATATATAATCCCTCATCCTAACCTTCTCCCAGAGGGAGAAGGAACTTTCTGAAGGATTTCACAATTCCCAAACAAAGCCCGTTGCCAGCCAACGGGCTTTGACTTTACAATCCAGTTCAGGATTTCAAATATTCCCCTTCGGGAAGCATAGAGGGCAACACATGCATTTGGGCAAACATTTAGCAGCAATTGTTTTAACTTGTGGTCTGAGTGCAGGCTTAGTCGGCTGTGGCTTTCATCTGAAAGGAACCAATCCGAGCTCCGCCCCTGTTGCTTACTCTGTCATGAGCCTGTCTTTACCGCCCAATACTGAAGAACTGCAAGAGAAACTGGCAGTTTACCTCGGTGCTGCAGGCGTACAGCTGAGTAATGCACCCAATGCTTATGTGTTACGTGTCCTGGATTACACCCCTCGCCGTCTGGAACTGAACGGTAAACTAGTTGAAACCTTGTTACGTTTAAACGTGACTTTCCGGATTGAAGATGCACAAGGCAATCCGATCACTGAACCACGCACTGTCGTGGCAACACGTACGTATCAATATGATATTGAAACGGTCAACACCGATGACCAGGAACAAAAATATCTGAATCAGGTCATTATTGATGATGTGGCGCAGCAGATCGCGCGTCAGATTTCATCGAACCGCTTACCCTTAGCCAAACAAAATACCTCAGCGCAACCTGCTCAATAAGACCTCTTTATGAAACTTGATTATCTGCAAGCCCTGAAACGTGTCGATGAAGCTCGCGGTGCTTGGGTCTTGCATGGTCAAGAGCCTTTGCTGGAACAGAATTTAATTGATGCCTTTCGGGCCAGCTGGCAAAAGCAGGACATTGAACGTCAACGCTATGACATTAGTTCGGTCGCCGACTGGAAAACCGTCTTTAATGCCTTGAACAGCTTGTCGCTGTTTTCAACCCAGTTGGCGATTGAAGTACATGGCAATATCAAACCGGATGCCAGCGCAATCAAGTTACTGAAAAACTATTTGCAGCATAATGAACAAAACCTGCTGTTGGTGGTGATGCCCAAACAGGATAGTAATAGCCTGAAATCCAGTTTCTTTCAGCTGATTGATGCCAATGGTGTGAATGTTTCGCTGGTGGCCAATTATCCAAAAGACCGGCAGCAGATTCTGGGTATTGAAGCTGAAAAACTCGGCATTCGTTTAGCCAATGATGCCTGGCAATGGCTGGAACAACATCATGAGCACAACCTGCTTGCAGCAAAGAATAGCCTGATGCGGGTTAGCGATACCTTTGCTGAAGTCGATATCATTCAGGTTGATCATTTATATGCATGTTTACAAGATCAGTCACGTTATAGCACCTATGATTTGAGCGATGCCCTGCTACAAGGTAATCTTTCCCAGTCGATCAAAATTTTTCAGTATCTAGTCGTTTCAGGTGAACCGATGAGCCTGATTTTATGGAGTCTCAGCAAGGAAATGCGTCTGTTGATGCAGCTGTTTGAACAACCGCAAAATGCCTTGCAAATCGGGATCTGGAAAACCAAAGTCGGGTTATATCAACAAGCCTTGCGCCGTCTCAGCCCACAGACTTTTCTGGCCTGGCCGGGGTTATTATTAAGAATTGATGCCTCAATTAAAGGACTCGGACATGAAAATCCGGAGCATTTGGTACTACAGGCGATTTCCAGTATCTGTGGCAAGCCCCTATTTCACTAAGTCTTTGTCAAAATTCGAAAAATAAAATAATAATCATTCCTATTAGTTTAAAAAAATACACGATTTATCCTAATTTCGCTTTTATAATCGTTCACAATTCTCTGATTTTGAACCGATATTGATCATGCCAAAAATAAAACCGACGAAATTGATTATGGCCGCCGTGATTGCCATTGCGCTCATCGCTGCGGGGTGGTACTTCCTCAAACCCAAAGAACAGCCTCCGCAATATATTACGGCTGAAGTCACCCAAGGCGATATCGAAAGCTCTGTACTGGCGACTGGTATTCTGGAAGCGACCAAGATGGTCAGCGTGGGGGCGCAGGTTTCGGGTCAGGTCAGAAAAATGTATGTAGAACTGGGCGATCAGGTCAAGCAAGGTCAGCTGATTGCGCGGATTGACTCAGTTCGTCAGGAAAATGATTTAAAAACCGCTGAAGCCAGCATTAAAAATCAGATGGCACAACTTGCAGTAAGACAGGCGAATTTGGCCAAAGTTGAAGCTGAATACAACCGTCAGAAAGCCATGTATGCACAGGATGCCACTTCTCGCTCAGAGCTGGAATCGGCATTTGCGAACTATAAAACGGCGCAAGCGGATATTACTGCCATCAATGCACAGATTGAACAGTCGCGTTTGACGCTGGCGACTGCCAAAGAAGATCTTGGCTATACCCAGATTGTAGCCCCGATGGATGGCACGATTGTGGCGATTGTGACTGAAGAAGGTCAAACCGTGAATGCCAACCAGAGTGCGCCGACCATTGTTAAACTGGCCAAACTGGACACCATGACCATTAAAGCTGAAATTTCTGAAGCAGATGTCATGAAAGTTGAAGAAGGTCAAACGGTTTATTTCACTACCTTAGGCAATAACGAGAAAAAGATTTACGCCAAACTACGTCAGGTTGAGCCTGCACCCAATTCAATTAATACCGATAGCAATACCTCAAGCTCATCATCAAGTTCTGCGGTGTATTACAACGCATTGTTCGATGTACCGAATGAAGATGGAAAATTACGTATTGATATGACTGCACAAGTTTATATCGTACTGGATGAAGCCAAAAATGTGCTGACCATTCCTGCTGCGGCCATTCAAGGTTCAAACCGTCTGCCACGTGCCAATCGTGGTGAAGCGCGTGGTGAGGGTTCTCGCGGTGAAGGCGGCCCGGCATCACGTTCTGAAGCCGAATCGGCTCAAGGCAACCGCCCTGCCGGTGAACGTCCAGCGCGTCTAAACCTGTCTGAAGCAGAACTTGCGCTGATTGAGCAAGGTAAAGCACAGCGTGGCATGGTTCGTGTCTTGCAAGCCGATGGTACTGCAAAACCAACCCCTGTATTAATCGGTTTGAATAACCGCGCGACTGCGCAAGTGCTGAAAGGTTTAAAACGTGGTGATCAGGTGGTGATTGCCGATGGTTCTGATACCTCCAATGATGCAGCAAAACGCGGTGGCAATAGCCGTGGCCCAATGAGAATGTAAGCATGAATTCACAACAACAGCCTCTCCTCGAGGTGAAAAATCTGGTTCGTGAATTCCCTGCGGGTGAAAGCACGGTCCAGATTTTAAAAGGGGTGAATCTGGAGATTTATCCGGGTGAACTGGTAGCGATTGTCGGCCAGTCCGGTTCCGGTAAATCGACCCTGATGAACATTCTGGGTTGTCTGGACAAACCAACTACCGGTAGCTATAAGGTTAAAGGCCGTGAAACCCGCGAACTGGAAGCGGATGAACTGGCGCAATTACGCCGTGAATATTTCGGCTTTATTTTCCAGCGTTATCATTTATTGGGTGATTTAGACGCAGCAGGCAATGTCGAAGTTCCTGCGATTTATGCCGGTGCAGATTCATCTGAACGACATGCGCGAGCCGTCAAGATTCTGACCGATCTGGGTCTGGGTGAAAAAACCCAGAATCGTCCGAGCCAGCTCTCTGGTGGTCAGCAGCAACGTGTTTCGATTGCCCGTGCGTTAATGAATGGCGGTGACGTGATTCTGGCCGATGAACCGACCGGTGCATTGGACAAGAACAGCGGTATTGAAGTGATGCGCATTTTGCGTGAACTGAATGCCAAAGGTCATACCATCATTCTGGTCACGCATGATCATAATGTAGCGAAAAATGCGACCCGGATTATCGAGATTTCAGACGGTAATATCATTTCCGACCAGCCCAATGTTCCTGAAGTCGAAGAGCATCTGGAAAAACAGCCGCTGATCCGCAGTGAACAAAAGAAGATTTCTTCATGGCGTTCTGCAGTTGACCGTCTGGGTGAAGCCTTCCGGATGGCCTTGCTGGCCATGAATGCACATCGCATGCGGACTTTCCTCACCATGCTCGGAATCATTATCGGTATTGCTTCGGTGGTCTCGGTGGTGGCACTCGGTAATGGCTCACAAAAGCAGATTCTGGAAAATATCAGCAGTCTGGGGACCAATACCATTACCGTATTTCAGGGTCGAGGCTTTGGGGATAATTCCAGATCTTCACAGTCCAAAACCCTGATTCCGGCCGATGCCGATGCGCTAGCTGAACAACCGTATGTCGATGGCGTCAGCCCATCGGTGAATAGCAGTGTCACCGGCCGTTATAAAGAAATCGAAGCTTCAACTACGGTCAACGGCGTCAGTGAAGATTTCTTCTACGTGCGTGGCATGACTTTCCAGTCCGGTCAGCCTTTTGACCGCAGTAGCGTCATGCAACAGGCGCAAGATGTCGTCATTGACACCAATACCAAAAACACCTTCTTTAAGGATGGCACCAATCCGGTGGGTCAGGTGATTTTACTCGGGAGCGTACCGAGCCGGATTATCGGGGTGATTGACGCGCAAAAAGGCATGATGGGCAATAATGACAGCCTGAATGTCTATCTGCCGTATTCCACCGTCATGAGCCGTATGCTGGGGCAATCCAATGTGCGTAGCATCATTGTGCGGATTAAGGATGAATACCCAAGTGCGGCGGCTGAAAATGCGATTTTGAATTTGCTGGTACAGCGACATGGCGCGCAGGATGTGTTTACCCAGAATGCCGACAGTATTCGTGAAACTATTCAGCAAACCACAGCGACTATGACTTTGCTAATTTCAGCGATTGCGGTGATTTCACTGGTGGTCGGCGGGATTGGGGTGATGAATATCATGCTGGTGTCAGTGACTGAACGTACTCAGGAAATTGGTGTGCGTATGGCGGTGGGTGCCCGTCAAAGTGATATTTTGCAGCAATTCCTGATTGAAGCCGTTCTGGTCTGTATCTTGGGTGGTATTTTGGGTGTGCTGCTTTCCCTCGGGATTGGCCAATTAATTACCCATTTTGCCGGCGGTACTTTCCAGATGGCGTATTCAACCACTTCGATTGTAGCGGCCTTTGTCTGCTCAAGCCTGATCGGGATTGTGTTTGGCTTTATCCCGGCACGTAACGCTGCTCGTCTGAATCCAGTCGATGCGCTCTCTCGCGAATAAGGAATCTGATATGCACATGAATTTAACCAAGCTTGCCAGTGCCCTGTTGCTGGGAAGCTCGCTGGTCGGTTGTGCCGCAGTGGTGAAAACCCCCTATCAACAGCCTGCGATCAATATGCCGGGTAGCTTTCAAAACAATAAGGTGCTTAGTCAGCAGATTCATGCCGATATTTTGGCAGATCAATGGTGGACTTTATTTAAAGATCCGCAATTAAATAATTTGGTGAATGAAGTATTGGCGCAGAATACCGATCTGGCAGTGGCCGGCATCAGTTTACAACAGGCCCGTATTCAAGCCAGACAAGCTCAAAGTCAGCAAGGCATTCGCGTCGGTGATGCAAGAATTTCAACGGGCCATCGTTTTAGCCTAGATGGTGGCGGCGATTCTTCGACGGGTCTTTCACTGGGTTATCCGGACTTAAGCTATGAGCTGGACCTGTTTGGTAAACTGGCCAATCAGACTGAAGCGGCACGCTGGGAAGCACTGGCCTCTGAAGAAGACTTGCAGGCAACCGCACAAAGCCTGATTGGCACCACGGCACAATTGTACTGGCAACTGGCTTATCTGAATGAACGTTATAGTGTGGTACAGCAAAATCTGGCGACCGCGCAAAAAACCTATGATCTGGTGCGGGTGCAATATCGTGCCGGCGCAGTATCCGGTCTGGATTTAACCCAGGCGGAACAGGCAATTCAAAGTCAACAGGCGACTTTAAGCCAGATTGAACAGCAACGTGTGGAAACACGTACCGGACTCGCGGTATTGCTGCACATGCCGGTTCAACAGCTCGCGATTCAAGAGCCAAGCCGTTTACCGAATATTCAATTGCCGAGTATTCAGGCTGACTTACCGGCGAGTTTGTTGTCACGTCGCCCTGACCTTCGAGCCACTGAACTGCGCTTGCGTAAGGCACTAGCCAATAAAGATGCCAACAAAGCCAGCTACTATCCATCCATTAGTTTGACCGGTAATCTGACCACCGGTATTGGCAGCAGTACTTCCCTCTCGAATGCCCTGAAAAATCCGGTTGCAACTTTAGGTGCTGGTCTGACTTTGCCTTTCCTGCAATGGAATGACATGAAACGTGATCTGCAAGTCAATGAGCTGGAATATGAAAAAGCCATTATCCAGTATCGCCAGACCATGTATGAAGCCTTTGCTGATGTGGAAAATGCCTTGTCGAATCGTACTGAGCTCACTAAGCAGGTGACTTTGCAGCAACGGAATGTTGAGCTGGCAGAAAGAACTGAACGCTTGACTGAAGTGCGTTATCGTAATGGTGCAGTAGCCTTGAAAAACCTGCTGGATGCACAGGAAACCACGCGCAATGCACGGCTGTCCTTGGTGCAAACCCGACAGAACCAATACAATGCCTATGTCACCTTGATGCAGGCATTGGGTGGTAGCCCGATTAAACAGTTGCCTTAACAAAGCTTAATCCATAAAAAAACCGCTGCCAAACAGCGGTTTTTTTAGTTCATATGATTTGAGTCAGTTTATTTCATTTGCAAATACGCATTCACATTTTTCAATAATTCAATTGATCGCTCATGTCCGAGCAAACTGCCTTTTTCCAGCCAGTCCCGTGCGATTCCGATATCACGCTCTACACTAATACCCTTGGTATATAAACGCCCAAGATGGCTATAAGCATCTGCATTCACCTGTGCTGCCGCCTGCTGATAATACTGCACGGCTTGCTCAATATTGCTCTCAACACCTTGACCCTGCTCATATGCTTCACCCAGAGCATTCAGTGCCACACCATTCTGCTGAGCAGCCGCTTTTTGCAGATAGCTCAAGCCTAAGGCAATATCCTGCGCAATCTGTTGCCCCTTAAGATACTCCAATCCCAATTCTGCCTGTGCCTGTGCATGTCCCAGTTGTGCAGCCTGATGCAGATAACGATTAGCCTGCTCTGAATGACAGATAAAGACCGGATAAATACCTGACAGAGCCTGATACAGGAACCAGGCTGCCTCTTTCGAACCTTTTGCAACCGCCTGATTCAGGTACTGGATAGCTTTGTCGCGTGTCGGTAAAGGGTATTCAACCAGACTATAAAACCGGCCAACGCTATAAATTAAATCCGCTTCAGATTGAGCTTCAATCTGCCAATACTGCTGTGCCGCGTTCTGAATCATTTGTGTGGCTTTGGCAATGTCTTTTACTGTACCGACACCATTTAAATAACACAGTGCCAGCCCCATCCGTGCAGACACATCGTCAGGACTAAGCTGATAGGCAGCCTGATATAACTCAAATGCTTTTTGCGGTTCGTTGGCCACCAGGTGCTGTTCAAAATACAGCGCAGCAATCATACATAAGGCAGGCGCATGCTGACTGTTGGCCGCTTCCGCCCAGTAACGAAATGCCATGGTTTCATTTTTATCAACATACCAGCCATGAAAATAGGCCAGCCCGATTAAGGTCTTAGCGTGTGCATCGGCGTGTTCTTTGGACTGCTGTAATAAATGCTGGAACACGCGCTGACGCTGGTCGGTATCGATACGGCCCTGTAGCACACCGGCATAATAATCATAGAGACCTTTCTGGTCACCGAGACTGATACAGCGTTTAATAAATTGCAGCGATTGCTTCAGGTCTTGAGGCAGAATCTGGCCACGCGCATAAGAGTTCGCAATCTGCTGATTGGCAGCCAAATGATCTTGTTGCGCCGCCAGAAACAGATAATGAATTCCTTGCACTAAATCCTGGGTCGCTGAATCTGTTAAATAATATTGAGCCAGCTGATACTGCGAATTGGCATGACCCTGCCCGGCATTTTGTATTAACAAGGCCAGACGCTGTGTCTCTGCAGCGGTCTCATTTTGATGGTCTTCGGTCGAAGAAAGTTCAGTGATGCGGTACTGGGCATCCAGATTGCCACGTGCTACCGCATGTCGGTACCAATACAAAGCTTTTTCCGGGTCAGCCTGTTGATACGCCTCCCCTTCATGAATCTGCCCCAAATGATAGGCTGCATCATCACTGCCCAGACGAAAGGCTTTTTCTAGATAACTAATCGCCTTTTCGGTATTCTGCTCATGTCCCAGACCTTGCAGATGCATCAGGCCCATGCCTACATAAGCTTGTGGAATTTCCTGTTGCTGGGCCAGCCCCTGATAAATCTGATAGGCACGTTCATAATTCGGATGTTCTGGATCTGAACTCAAACGTGCTGCATGTTTCAGTTGAGCATCAATCTACTCAATCCATAAATCATGTTGTACAGCCTTCGCCTGATCACGTTTCACCGGATCGGGACGTTTCCACATCCAGATCGCTAACGCCCCTATCCCCAAAATCAGTACCAGCAAGAACCACATAGCTGCTCCAAAACATTATTTTTGTTCTGCGAATGAATCCTTTCATTCTAAACGCCAGTTTAAAAAAAGCACATAGATTGTTCTTTTTATTTTTTAAATCAGGCTTTTGCTCTTTTACTATCGAGCTTTTTCAAACCTTCTGCCACGGCAACCATGGCAAAGCTCGAAGTCACCACCACGGCAGAGCCATACCCCCCACAGCGCAAGCCGGCACTGGCGCAGACATCGGCACTGGAGAATGGATTATCAATTGAATAGACACAGGTAATGCCGAATTTTTCTTTGGGCTTTTTACAGATGCCTTTAGCACGTAACTGGGCACGCAATTTGGCCAGCATCGGGTCCTGTTCGGTTTTAGATAAATCTGCAACACGAATTTTCAGTGGATCCAGTTTGCCACCTGCCCCGCCCGATACAATTAAAGGAATCTTGTTAAAGCGACAATGTAGCATCAGGGCAAATTTGGCTTTGACATCATCGATGCAATCTAAAATCAGATCCGGTGTCGGAGCTAAAATTTCTTTGATATTCTCAGGCGTCAGATAATCATCAATTAGATTGATTTTAATCCGTGGATTAATTGCACGGCAACGCTCGGCCATAACTTCAATTTTTTCGTGACCTAATGTCGTACTCATGGCAGGCAATTGACGGTTAATATTAGACGCGGCCACCACATCCATATCGACCAAGGTCAGCTCGCCCACACCGCTACGTGCCAGTGCTTCTACCGCCCATGAACCGACACCACCGATACCAATCACCATCACATGACTTTTTTCATAATGGTTAAAGCTGTCTTCTCCATAAATTTTGGCAACACCAGCAAAACGGCGGTCATATTCATCATCTTGAAGCAGGTCAGTCATAGGTCATCTATAGCAATAAAAATACCGGATCATTTTAGCAAAATCCGCTTTTCTTTACCGCCACTAAATTTTTGATCGATTTAAATGACATTCAGATTGGATGAGAGCGACAACCGACTCGCGATTGATTAAAATATCAACAAATTAATTCTATGTCATTTGGCCAAAAGGAGTGGAATGTCATGCTATTTAACACCCTTTTGGGTTTGAACATTGTTTGTATCGGGCTTTATTTTTATGTTGTGATCAGCCAAAAAAACAAAAATTATTATCTCAGCATTCTCATTCGTTTAATGACTTTAGGATTATTTGGCTTAGTTATTTTCGATCGTTATGAAACACAGAATCATCTGATTGTGTTATTACTCTTGTGGGTAGGCTTTGAAAGCATGGAGCAGTTTTACACTAGAAAAAATCCAGTTCAGTAAAATAAAAAAAGAGGCTTTCGCCTCTTTTTCATCTATCGGAATTAATCTTTATTCATGATGAAAAAATATTCACGATAGTATTTCAATTCCGCAATCGAATCACGAATGTCATCCATCGCCAGATGCGAGGCATTTTTCTTGAGACCGCTCATGATTTCCGGGCGCCAGCGTTTGGCCAGTTCTTTCACTGAAGATACATCCAGATTACGGTAATGGAAATACTGCTCCAGTTCAGGCATCAGGCGGTGCAAGAAACGGCGATCCTGACAGATCGAGTTACCACACATCGGTGAAGATTTTGGATTGACCCATTTTTTCAGGAATTCAATAGTTTGCTGTTCGGCATCCTGAGCGGTCAGTTTACTGCGACGTACACGTTCAATCAGACCAGACTGGCCATGCTGGCGAGTGTTCCACTCATCCATGGCATTTAACAGACGTGCAGGCTGATGTACCGCAAGCACAGGACCTTCTGCCAAAATATTCAAATTGTCATCGGTTACAATTGTTGCAATTTCAATAATTTGATCATTGTCTGTGTCTAGACCTGTCATTTCAAGGTCAATCCAAATCAGGCGGGTATCAGCGGTGCTGCTCATAAATGTGCAATCTTATTGGGTTTAAAAACAACTATAGTAGCAAATTAATTACATCTTGGGTGTCATTCGGGGGCTGCTTCATGCTATTTTTGCCATCTGATTTACCCGGTTTTTTTAGGATATGAATGGCCTTAATACGTAAGCGTCGTCTGACAGAGCAACAACAGCGCCGCATTCAGAAACAACAGAAAACACGTCAAGAAGATCTCGATACCTCCAGTGATCTTGAAGGTTTAGTGGTGCAACATTATGGCCGCCAACTTGAAGTGCAAGCTTTGTCTCGCCCTGACATTCACCCTGAAAAACCTGTGGTCGCCGATGGTGAGCCTGAACCTTTCTGGAAAGAGATTGAACTGGACAGCGTCTGGCGCTGTCATACTCGAACCAATCTGGATTTATTGGTCACGGGTGACCGGGTCAAATGGCAAGCCGATCCGAATACCGGTTTAGGAATTATCACCGCGATTCATCCCCGAAAATCCTTATTGACACGCCCCGACCGCTATCACAAGGTTAAACCGGTAGCGGCCAACATTTCACTGATTGTGATCGTGTTTGCACCATTGCCTGAGCCAGCGCCGGGCCTGATCGACCGTTATCTGGTGGCCTGTGCCGATGCCGATATTCCTGCATTGCTGGTGATGAATAAAGCCGATTTGTTAAAAGAAAACGATCCGATTCTGACTCTGCTGCAAGAATATCAAGATCTCGGTTATGAAGTGATGCAGACCCAATCCGATGGCGACCTGACTGCACTGTCTAATCGTCTGGAAAATGAAACGGTGGCTTTCGTCGGTCAATCTGGTGTGGGTAAAAGCACGCTGATTAATGCGATCGTGCCGGATGCCGCACAGAAAACCAATATTATTTCGGAAAACTCGGCACTTGGTCAGCACACTACGACATCAACGCGCTTGATCGGTTTTGGTGAAGGTGCCGCCCTGATTGACTCTCCGGGAATTCGTGAATTTGGCCTGTGGCATCTGACTTTAGATAAGGTACAAAGCGGCTTTCCTGAAATTGAAAACCTGCTCGGCCATTGTCAGTTCCGTAACTGTACCCATAAGCATGAAAAACAATGTGCTTTGCGTCAGGCTGCTGCCGCAGGTGAAATTTTACCGCGCCGACTGGACAGCTATTTACGTTTAATCGACGAAATCACTGAAGCACAGCAAAAAAATTAATTTTCTTAACCCTTGGCCCTTGAAGCGGTGATTTTGATCACCATATTTATGAGCTATACTCTTGGCAATTTTAAAATTGTAATTAGGTGAATTGTGGAACGTTGGTTCGAGTTTATGGGGAATCACCCCTTCTTATTTGGAACACTCGCGGTATTAGTGGTTTTGTTCTTCATTATCGAAGGTCAACGTAACGGTCGCAAAATTTCTCCGCAATCGCTGGGAATTTTAGTCAAAGCAAAAAATGCCATGCTGATTGATTTACGTGATGCCAAAGACTTCCGTGAAGGTCATATCAGCGGCAGCCGTAATATTCCATATAGCCAGATTACAAAACATGTTGAAGAGCTGAAAGCATCTGATCGCCCTTTGGTGTTCATTTGTAACCTTGGACAGGTGGCTGGTACTGCATTACAGCAGGTTGGTCATGCCGATGCCTACCGTCTTGATGGCGGCGTCAGCAACTGGAAAGCTCAAGGTTTACCTTTGGTGAAAAGCAAATAATCCACGAACAGGAGATTGATCATGGCTGAAGTTACTATTTACTCGACGACAGTGTGTCCTTATTGCGTGCGTGCAAAACAGCTACTGGAACGTAAGGGTGTGGCATATAAAGAGATTAACTTGTCTCAAGAAGCGCCTGAAGTACGTCTTGAATTGATGCAGCGTACCAATCACCGTACCGTGCCACAAATTTTTATTAATGATCAGTTCATCGGTGGTTTTGACCAACTTTATGCTTTAGAGCGTGAAGGCAAACTTGATGAATTGCTGGCTTAACCTTACTAAAATTATCACTTCATATTAAGGATCAAAAAATGAGTGAAGAACAACAAGCTCAACCACAATTGGCATTAGAGCGTATTTACACCAAAGATATTTCTTTTGAAGTTCCTGGGGCGCAAGTTTTTACCAAGCAATGGCAACCTGAGTTAAACATCAATCTTTCTTCTTCTGCAGAAAAAATTGATGAAACTCATTTTGAAGTAGCTTTGAAAGTCGTGGTTCAAGCAACCAACGAAGGTGATACCGCGTTTATCGTTGATGTGACTCAAGCTGGTATTTTCTTGGTGGATGGCGTTGAAGAAGAGCGTCTTCCATATATCCTGGGTGCATACTGTCCGAACATCCTGTTCCCGTTCCTACGTGAAGCAGTGAATGATATGGTGACTAAAGGCAGCTTCCCACAGTTGCTACTTACACCAATCAACTTCGATGCTGAATTTGAAGCCAATATGCAACGTGCGCAAGCCGCTGCTGTGGATGGTCAAGCTTAATTGCTATCCTTCAAATCTAAAAAAGACCGCTTATGCGGTCTTTTTTATTGCCTTGAGTGGCCTCCCCCTTTATCAAAGGGGGAATGAGGGGGATTTTAATCATTTCCTCACTCAGAGGAAGAAGTCATTCCCCTCTCTAACTCTTTCCCTGAGGGAGAGAGGACTTATAGGATTTATTCCGCATCCGCCATCAAATCAGCGCTCATACCAACAGTATTAAAACCGGCATCAACATACAGGATTTCACCAGTAATCCCGTTAGCCCATGGCGAGCACAGGAACAATGCAGCATTACCGACATCTTCAATCGTCACATTACGTTTTAATGGAGCAACTTTCTCATTCAGGTCAAGCATTTTACGGAATGATTTAATACCTGAAGCTGCCAAAGTACGGATGGGACCCGCAGAGATCGCGTTCACACGAATACCTTCCTGACCCAGGCTAGACGCCAAATAACGTACGCCTGCTTCTAAAGAGGCTTTGGCCATACCCATCACGTTATAGTTTGGCATTACACGCTCAGAACCTTGATAGGTCAATGTCAGCAAACAGCCTTGACGGACTTGCAGCAAAGGTTTTGCCGCACGTGCCATTGCAATAAAGCTATAAGCACTGATGTCATGTGCAATATTAAAGCCTTCACGATCCGTGATCTCGGTGAAGTCACCATCTAGCGTATGTGCCGGTGCAAAACCGATAGAATGCACTACGCCGTCCAGACCATCCCAGTGTTTAGCCAGTTCGGCAAATGCATGGTCAATTTCAGCATCGACTGCCACATCACAAGGAAAAACCAGTTTCGAACCAAACTGTTCAGCAAAGTCATCTACCCGCTTTTTCAGCTTTTCATTTGGATAAGTAAAAGCCAATTCAGCACCTTCACGATGCAATGCTTGAGCAATACCAAAAGCAATCGATAATTTACTCGCAATGCCCGCGATCAAGAAGCGCTTACCCGCCAAAAGTCCTTGTGCCATGTGAATCTCACCTAAAAGAATGTATATGGCATGATGCCAAGTCTGAAGCATTTTAGAAATTGCATAATGCACCTTTTTTTCGATTTATGATGAACCGGGAATTTAAGACCGAGTTAAGAGCGTTCAATTAAATGGCCAGATGCAGGGCCTGATAAGTATTTTGCCAGAGCTGCTGTGCCAATTCTTCTTTGTGCATATGCAGACTCTTTGCCAGCCCTTGCAACACATAAGGTAAATTGGCAGGTGTATTTCGGGTACGCTGCTCGGTCGAGCGTTGACAACAAAGTGGCGTCATATCCGGACAGTCGGTTTCCAGCACCAGATGTTCTGGTCCGACATACTGCACCACTTGATGCAGTTTTTTGGCATTTGGATTGGTAATTTGCCCAGTGATACCGAGTTTGAATCCCAGTTTGATAAAGGCTTTAGCCTCTTCAATCCCACCACCAAAGGCATGTGCAATGCCGCCCTGTTTAAATTGGTACTGTTTTAAAATCTGCAAAACCTCCGCATGCGATTTACGGATATGCAGCAAAACCGGCTTATCAAATTGCTGTGCCAGTTCAAGCTGTGCAGCAAAAAAATCTTTTTGCTTCTGAAAAATTTCAGCCTGTTTGTGCTGTTTTAAAAAGGTATCCAAACCGATTTCACCAATGGCAATACAGTGCTCATTTTTAAGCAGCTGTTCCAGCTCCTGTAAATGATCAGTCTGATGCTGTTCAATATAAAATGGATGCAAGCCCGGTGCTAAATGACTTTGCGGTGCATTTTCCAGGTCATTAATAAAGTCGTGAGTTCCTAACAGATCAGCAAAACGGTTTTGTAAAAAACCAATTAGAACCAGATGCTCGACACCTGCCGCTTTGGCCGCATACGCCAACTGTTCCCGATCAGGATCAAAATCGGGAACATCAAAATGGGTATGCGTATCAAACAGTTTTAAGGTCATTTGGCTTTTGCAGCAGATGCTGGCTGTGCCTCAGAGGCAGCTTTTTCAGTTTTAGGCAGATATTCAGGTTTCAGTACACCTTGTAGCTGCTCATAAGGAATCATTAAACGTGGCAAGCCAACCACATATGGCCCAATTTCATATTCGGCATATTGCAAGACCAGACCTTGTTGAGCCAGATAGAAATTATCGGTGAGTTTGAACTTCCAGGCCTGTTCATATTCCGCCACATCTTTGGCCAGCTTGGATTCTACCACCCAGTTTTTAAACGCATCATAAGCACGCGCTTCCAGTTGGGCTTTCTGTTTGGCCGCAATAATGTCATCCAGCTTAACCAGTTTTTTCTGCTCCAGATCAAAATTATAATAAGTCTGTGCAGATGCGCCGTGTGCGCCTCCCAAATAGTAACTACTGTTCAGAACCACGGTCGCCAATGGATCTCCTGAAGTCAGAATCTTGGGCTTAATCATCAGGCTAATACTATGACTGGCACTCAGGGCCTTAAGCTCCTTATCCAGATTCAAGAAAGTCTGCATATAAGGCTGGGTTTGCTGTTCAAGCTCCTGTTTCGGTGTGGTCACTGTGGCCAAAGCCGCTTTAGGTTCAGAGGCGGCAACGTCTGCTTCGCTGGCAGCGCTCACTTTTGCCGGTTCAATTGCATCAACAG
Source organism: Acinetobacter sp. USHLN143 (assembly GCF_037145695.1). Lineage (GTDB taxonomy): Bacteria > Pseudomonadota > Gammaproteobacteria > Pseudomonadales > Moraxellaceae > Acinetobacter > Acinetobacter fasciculus. The sequence goes on along the minus strand of NZ_JBBCWZ010000004.1, from coordinate 73,861 downwards.
ACAGGATATTTTTCAACTGTTGCAGAATCTGCTGGTCGATCCATTCATCAATAAAGCTCTGATTACTGTTCAGACGTTCGATCGAGATTTCCGGACAGCTTTTGTCTTCACATTCTGGCATCGCCAGCTTGAGCTTTTCAGTATCGCCGTTGAGTTTAAGTGCTTCAGCTTCGGCTTGTACCACTTCGGAAGTACTTGATTCTTCCGGCTCATTACTCTTTGGCTGACAGGCACTCAGCAAGATCGCTGACGCCAGTATGGATAGACAAAAGATATTCTTGTATTTTGGCATTCATTCACCTTTTTGGAACCTGTAATCTTGCAGGATCATGAGCTTTAAAACATATGCTGATAGATATCAGCTTTCAAGACCTGTTGTGTTTGTTGTTTTGTTAAATAAATATCCAGTTGTTTGGCGTCTTTGCTAATTTCATGGCTGCGAAAATGCAGACCAATACCTTCCTGATCAAAAAACCAGTCAGCTTGTCCCCAATACAGTTTTTTCGGCGCTTTCTGCTGCACTTGCTGATCATTTTCTTTGAGCCATGTCTCATAGGCTTGCTGAATAATCTGATCCATTAATAACTGTTGCTTAGGATCGATAATATCCAGTGGGGTCAGCATTTTCTGCTGGTGGCGATCAGCCACAAAAAAATAATAGCGCTCATGCACGCTGACATTTTCCTGTTTGGTATCGACCCCGATCTGCATCAATACATATTGATTGCGCTGGTAAGGAATACGGGTATATAGCGACAGTTCATAAGCCTTGTTCAAATTGAGCTGCGCCTGCCAGGCATCCGATTTTTTTACATAGGCATTGATCGCCTGCTGTAAATTCATGTCCTGTTTCAAGCCGATTTGATCCTGGATCACTTTGGCCTGCTGCTTTTCAATCCATTGGTTCATCCATGGATCAACCGTATGCAAGGTCTGAATATCCAGATTGATACAGTTTTTATTTTCACAAAATGGCAAGGCAATCTTGGCCGGCTGCTCTTGAATATTCAGATAAGGCAAAACATCTGCGGTCTGCTGAGCTGCGGTGATTTTCTCATTTTCCGGAGTATTAACAGGCTCTTTTTCGCTTTGATCACAGCCACTCAGGACAAGACTTAAACCAATCACAGAACCGAGGACGACTTCCTTGCTGAGCTTCATTCTCTTTGCTATATCTATCGAGTTATTAATTGCTTAAATGTAGCATAAAATAAAACAGCTTCCGGAGAAGCTGTTTGATATTTTTAAACTTTAGCTGCGGAACGTTAAAGTTTAGTGTTCACGCGTATTGTGGAACACGATGTCCGGATAACGTTCTTGCATCAGCTGCAAATTCACGCGGCTTGGTGCAAGATATGTCAAATGACCACCACCATCGACAGACAACTGGTCATGAGCTTTTTTCTTGAATTCGTTGAATTTCTTCTCGTCATCGCAAGACACCCAACGTACTGTGTTGATGCTGACCGGTTCGTAAACACAATCAACTTTGTATTCTTCTTTCAGACGGTAAGCCACCACTTCAAACTGTAGCACACCCACCGCACCCACGATCAGGTCGTTGTTATTCTGTGGCATGAATACCTGGGTTGCCCCTTCTTCAGACAGCTCTTTCAGACCTTTTTGCAGCTGCTTGGATTTTAATGGATCCTTCAAGCGGACACGGCGGAACATTTCAGGCGCAAAGTGCGGAATACCGGTAAACTGAAGTTTCTCACCCGAGGTAAATGTATCACCAATCTGGATGGTGCCATGGTTATGCAGACCAATAATATCACCCGGCCAAGCTTCTTCCAGATGCTGACGATCACCGGCCAAGAAAGTTAAGGCATCGCTGATGCGCACATCTTTATCCAAACGTACATGCTTCATCTTCAAGCCTTTTTCATACTTGCCTGAACAGATCCGCATGAAGGCAATACGGTCACGGTGTTTCGGATCCATATTGGCCTGAATCTTGAAGACAAAACCGGTAAAGCCTTCTTCATCCGCTTCTACAACACGATCTTGGGTCGGATGGGCTTTAGGAGATGGTGCATATTGACTGAAGGCATCCAGAACATGGTCGACACCAAAGTTACCCAAGGCTGTACCGAACAACACAGGCGTTTGACGACCGGCCAGGAATTCTTCACGATCTAAAGGCTCATTGGCCATTTGTACCAGTTCCAGCGATTCTTCAAATGCCGCCCAAGCCAGTTCACCCACTTTCTCACGAAGATCAGGATAGTCATAACCATCTCGCACTTCGATCTCGGTAATGACTGAACCGAAACCGGCTTTATACACGTAGAATTTTTCTTCGATTAAATTGAATACACCGGCAAAATCACGGCCAGTACCGAGCGGCCAGGTGATCGGAACACATTTAATTTTCAGAACGTTTTCGATTTCATCCAGAAGCTCAAGCGGTTCACGGATTTCACGGTCCATTTTGTTGACGAATGAGATGATCGGGGTATCGCGCATACGACACACTTCCATCAATTTAATGGTTCGGTCTTCGACACCTTTTGCACCATCAATCACCATCAGCGCTGAGTCTACCGCGGTTAGGGTACGGTAGGTATCTTCCGAGAAGTCTTCATGTCCCGGGGTGTCCAGAAGATTGATCATCTTGTCTTTAAAAGGAAATTGCATCACCGAGGTGGTAATCGAGATACCACGCTCTTTTTCCATTTCCATCCAGTCAGATGTTGCGGCCCGGTCAGATTTACGGCTTTTTACCATCCCGGCCACCTGAATAGCCTGACCCCATAACAGCAATTTTTCTGTCATGGTGGTTTTACCGGCATCGGGGTGGGAAATAATAGCGAACGTACGTCGCTGGGCGACTTGTGCCGCCAGTTCTTGCTTAAAGCTCATGAAATACACCTACTGCTCAATGCACAGCATTCGAGATCAAATTCGATCAATATGAAAAAAATTGGCGATATTGTAGCAGAGTTTCAGGGTGGAGTTCCGTGAGCCATGTTGTCTATCTATCCTGACGCTCAATGAATTAGAGCGCTATTCATGGAATTGTAAGTTTTCTAGTCGTTGTTCATCTACCGACAAGCCCAGTAAAAAACCTTGTAACTGTTCACAACCGAGCCGGGTTAAAATTTCCGCTTGCGCTTCAGTTTCAACACCTTCGGCGGTTACCACCAAGCCCAGTTTCATGGCCAGCTGAATAATGCTTTCCAGAATCATTTCTTCTTTGGAACCGACTGCCAGATTTTTGATAAATTCACGGTCAATTTTTAATTCATCTACGGCGAAATTCTTTAAATAGAGAAAACTTGAATGTCCCGTACCAAAATCATCAATGGCTAGACGGATGCCCATTTGTCTTAAACGCTTAAAGCTGCGCATACTCACATCAATATGATGCATGGCAGTCGATTCAGTAATCTCGATCATTAAATGCTGAGGACTGATTTTATATTGTGCAAATAACTTTTCTAAAGTACTAAACAGATGCTTATGTTCAAATTGCACCGCAGACAAATTGACCGCGATAGGGAAAAATTCAGTACGTGTATCTTGCCATTTTTGAATCTGCTGACAGGCCAGTTCCAATGCCCAATAGCCCATTTGAATAATCAGTCCGGTTTTTTCAGCTGCATTGATAAACAGATTCGGACCGAGCAGCCCAAAGTGGGGATGGTTCCAGCGGATTAATGCTTCTACCCCACACAAGCTACGATCCTTAGTCCGAAACTTGGGTTGATAAAGCAGTACAAACTGCTGCTCTTCCACGGCTTTATATAGGTCATTAATCAGTGTGCTCTGGCTTTTACTTTCATCCTGGTCGGTAGAGTAATTAAAGACTGAATAGGTATTGCGCCCCTGATACTTGGAACTCAGCATGGCGGCATCGGCATTGACCAGCAAATCCTGTAAATTTTTGCCGTGTTCGGGATACATGGCAATGCCAATACTGCCCGAGATATGAATACTCTTGCCTTCAATCAGGAAACTTTCCTGAATCAGTTCAAGAATCTGTTCTGACATTTTTGCAGCTTTGGCGACTGAAGTATTTTCCAGCACCAGCAGAAATTCATCCCCGCCAATTCTGAGCAGCTTGGAATGCTGGCCTAATAACAGATGAATCCGTGTGGTCAACTGAATCAGCAACTGATCACCGACCAGATGGCCAAACACATCATTGACCGCCTTAAAACGATCCAGATCGATATATAAAAAAGCTATTTCATGCTGCTGTTCGGACTGATCTGAAAATAGCAGATTTGCATATTCAACCAGATACAAACGGTTAGGCAATTTGGTCAGATTATCTTGAATGGTCTGATTTTCAATTTGTTGATTCGCCCATACAAGCTGACGGTTGCGTAATCCCACACGCAGTTCAGACATGATGATATACATCAGCGTCACCAGCAGCAATCCACTCATCAGTACCACGGCCAGGAATAGCTGATCATGGGCCTGAACTAATTCCGGTGACTGTTGCACATGGGCAGCAGTAAAATTGAATGACATCATGCTAATAGAGTGCATGCCAAAGATGCCGAGTGCGATCACACCTGCTACGAGAACTGCCCGGAAAAATGACCAGGTACTTCTGGTACTTAACCAGAGGGTAAACATAGCGGCAATACATATCACCAGAACAGATAGAAGCAGCGCCCCCCAATCCAGCTCGTATTTATTCAGCACAAAACCTGCTGTCAGCCCGATAAAATGGATCAACCAGATGAGTAGGCCCAATAGTATGGCGGTTAGCATTAAACTGAAGATTTTAAAGTTTGGCTGTGAAGCGCCTGAAGCAATTTTTTTAATCCGTGCGATGAGAGAGCAAGCGACCAATGCAGAAAGAACGGAGCTGATGACCAGACCAATATCATGCTGAATGTCAATCATATAAAATGTTCCCCAGCGGTGATCATTTTTATTATGCTCTGCACTGATATTTCCATTTTCACCCGGTCAAATTTGAACTCAGTAAAATCTCAAGACTGACCATCCATGCAAGCCAATTGATCTGCAACAGCATCAGTCTTAACTAAAATTTAGAATTTATATTTCTTTCATTCAAGGTTGAGAATTGCCCCAAAAATAAGACTCAACAGAAAAATAAAATATGACTTATATATTAGAAGTGTTTCAAATTTAAGCAAATATTTAGCTTCATTTTTTTAGCTCATTTATTCGATCACCATCACAATTTTTTTCTTTTTATTTAGACAGATGGCACTTCATAGCAAAATTTTATTTGGTCTTTTGTGCAGATTTGCAAAATAAAAAAATAGCCTGTCGAAACAGGCTATTTTAATGAATGATAAATAAAGTTAAATCTTAGGATTTTTTCTGTAATTTGGCATAGTCCAGTAACACATTTGCCGCTTCAATCACAAACGCTTCTTCTTCAGGCAGAGCCGGACGTTCTTTGGCCTTCATCTTGGCACGTGTTTCAATCAAGGCATCCAGTGAAGCCTGATAACTTTCCCAGTTTGGATAAGGTTTCAGACCTGTTGCAGCACGGCGCGTGTTTTCTGCATCCAGCGTTTTTTGCTCCATGGCAATCAACTCAGCTTTACGCTGTTGCAAGTCCAGTACCTGACGTTTCTCTTCTTCGGCTTTCTTCATCACGGCTTTACGCTGTTCTAAATACTTGAACTGAGAATCCAGTGTGACCCGTTGCTGAGAAAGTTTAGCTAATTCAGGAACGTATTTCTGTACAGCCCCTTCACGTTTAAATGGTGCCGTTGGAATAGTATCCCACTGCAAGGCATTTTTAGCCTTACGCTCACCAAACTCTTCGTTATAAATATCGACCAGTTTAATGTCCGGAACAACCCCTTTATTCTGGGTACTACCACCGGTCACACGATAGAATTTACGCTGCGTCAGCGTCGCCTGACCATGCGCTAAACTATCCAGTTGCACCTGTGCTGTACCTTTACCGGTGGTGGTACTACCAATCACAATCCCGCGTTCATAATCCTGAATCGCAGCAGAGTAAATTTCACTGGCCGATGCAGAGGCCAGATTCACCATCACTGCCAATGGACCCGCATAAGTTTGTGCACCACCATCATCATCTTCAAAGACGCTGACATTACCATTGCCATCACGGATCTGCACCACTGGGCCAGACTTGATTACTTGCCCTAGCATACGTGCCACTTCTTCCAGTGAACCACCCGGGTTATTGCGTAAATCAACAATAATCCCGGCAACATTCTTCGCTGCCAACTCTTTCAAGGCTTTGTTGGTATCTTCGGATACCGAACGATAATCCGTACCGGCACGGCGTGCGCGATAGTTCAGGTAGAATGACGGAATTTCGATCACACCATATTGATATTTCTTGCCATCGCGCTGAATGTCGACTACACGTGTACGCACACCGGCATCTTCTTCCTGAATCACGTCACGGGTAATAGTCACATTACGGGCCTGCCCCATGGCAGCACCCGCACCGAGTAAGCGTAAAGTGACTTTCGTGCCACGTTTACCACGAATCAGACCGACAATTTCATTACTTGGCCAGCCAATGACATCGACCATCTGTTCGCCGTCTTGGGCCACACCAATGATACGATCCCCTGATTTGACCTGACCGGATTTGCTGGCCGGACCACCTTCAACGATGGTTTCAATTTTGGTGTAATCTTCATTGCCGCGTTCCGGGCGAATCGATACGCCGATGCCTTCCAGCTGTAAAGTCGTCTGACGATTCAGCTCCATCGCATCCACAGGCGGGAAGTAATTGCTATGTGGATCATAAGTCAGCATCATTGCATTCAGTGTCTTGTCGAGCACATCATCGCTCTTGATGCGGCTGAGACGTTCCAGCTGACGGGTATAACGCTTGGTCAAGGTTTGCGCAGGCGTCAGATCTTCAGGACCCGTCAGGTCTTGTCCATTCGCCAGTTCCGGATTGGCTTTCAGGGCTTTCTGCTTGGCCAATTCCTCTTCTTTACTGATGGTCAAATTGATCAGCTGAGACACCAGCATTTTCGACCAATGCGCGCGCTGTTCAGCCTCAGTTTTAAAGAACGGCGCTTTTTCACGATCCGTTTCGATATAAACATTTGGCTGATTCAGATTCTGCGGTTTTTTCAGCTCATTCAACATGTAGGTGTAGAACTGGTGCAATCGCTGTTGATATTGCGCATGCATTTCATAAGGACCAGACAAATTGCCGGCTTTCAGATTGGCACCAAAATTGGCACCATAGCGTTTCTTATAGTTTTCAACTTCTGGAGCCAAAAACAGACTATGTTCCGGATCAAGACTATCAATATAGAAATCAAAAATACGCTGTGAGGTCTGGGCATCCAGACGCATATTTAAATAATGCTGACGGTCAACCAGGGTTGCCAGCTGACGTGACACCAGCGCCTGCTCTTGAGATGGCTGAATTGCTTTACTGACCACTTCATTACTATTGGCCGCAATCGCATCATTCACTACATGGGTAAAAAAGAATCCACCTGTCGCAATCGCAACTGCGCAAGCTATAGTTTGAAATTTCATAAATAATTCGTACTTCCTTGGCCTAGAGACCAATGTGACCGTGTTGCTTTTCGACCAGAATTTAACGTATTCAGCATCTTAAACAACTTAATATGTTTATGTCGTGTAGTTTTATCATATTCTGTGCTGACAAAGTGTAGCAAATCATTGCAGAATTCAGGTATTGTTTTCTCCGAAAAACTCTAAAACGGATTCCGCATATGATTGGCGCATTGATGCTCGACATCGCAGGCACAACCCTCACTCAAGAAGATATTGAACTATTAAGTGCGCCGCAAGTCGGTGGAGTGATTTTATTTGGTCGCAATATCGAATCTCCGGCGCAAGTCCGTGCTTTGACCGATCATATGCGTCAGGTGCGTCCTGATATTTTAATTGCGGTCGATCAGGAAGGCGGTCGTGTCCAGCGTTTAAGACAAGGCTTTACCCTGCTGCCTGCAATGGGAAGATTTGGCGAACTTTATAGTAATGATCCACAGCGTGCTTTGGAACTGGCTGAAAAATGCGGCTGGCTGATGGCAGCTGAAGTGCTGGCTGTTGGCATTGATTTCAGCTTTGCCCCGGTACTGGACTTGAATGATATCAGTGATGTGATCGGTGATCGTAGCTTTGCCCAAAATATCCAGGACATTATTCCACTAGCCAGCGCATTTCTAAAAGGTATGAAACGTGCCGGTATGGCTTCAACTGGTAAACATTTCCCCGGGCATGGCTCGGTCAAAGCGGACTCACATGTTGCTGCAGCGATTGATACGCGCTCCTATGCAGAAATCCAGCAAAAAGACATGCGAAGCTTTATCCAACTGCAATCACAACTGGATGCGCTGATGCCGGCTCATGTCATCTATAGCCAAGTTGATCTAAATCCAGCCGGATTCTCTGAATTCTGGATTCAGAAAGTTTTACGTCAGGAGCTTGGTTTTGACGGTGTCCTGTTCTCAGATGATTTAAGCATGCAGGCCGCCTGTGTCGCAGGCGGTGCCGATGCCCGAATTCAGGCCGCACTCAAAGCGGGTTGTGATATGGGGCTAGTCTGCAATGATCGTGCAGCACAATGTATTGCACTGGAAGGGATTGTTGATCTGCCCCTTCCGAACCAGCAACGTCTGGAACGTATGCGCGGCAACATCCCGAACATCCAGATTGGGTCAGAGCTTGATCTGGGAGAAGCATGGCGCAATATCCGTGATGAAATAGTGGCGTTCAAACAGCAGATGAGCTAAAGCTTTTTAATCCAGTCAACACAAAAAAAAGGAACACGACAAAGTGTTCCTTTTTAATTATAGTAATGAAAAGGTTACACAATTATTTAATCAATTTAAAAATAACAATAAGGTAAGAACGATATGACAGAAACACTTTCACAACATCGCCATATTTCATTTACTGCGCACTATACCGGCTATATCTGGTATCAAATGGGGATCTCGCATCCAGCCTTTGCGACCACTAAAGGTAAAATTCTGGCCAAACTGCTTCACCCACTTGAATCCTGGGCAGAACGCCATGTCGGCGGTAGCATGCGTACGACACTTAAGCAGCGTCATCAAATGATTGATGAGCATTTGTGTCAACTAATTGAGCAACATCCACAACTTCAGGTTCTTGAAATTGCCTGCGGACTATCTCCCCGCAGCTGGAATTTCAGACAGAAATTTCCAGAGATTAATTATCGTGAACTGGATTTGCCTGATATGGCCAAGATCAAGACGCAGGCTTTACAGCAAATTGATCAGCATGCACCTGAAGTCCTGACTGCCGATATTTTTAGTGAAGAACTGGACTGTATTTTTCAGATGTTTGACCGCAACCAGCCCTTAGTGGTCATTAGTGAAGGACTGATTAATTATTTTGATCAGCAGATGTTACGCATTCTGATGCAGGGTATTACAGAAAATGCGCAGTATTTCCCGGCAGTTCACTATCTCAGCGATATTTACCCCGAACCGGTGAAAAATAAACTAGCGAACTTTATCTGGAGCAGTAGCCGTCTGCTTAAATTCATGTCTCGCAGTGCGTTTACCTTTCATTTTAAATCCCCTCAAGAACTACAGCACTTTTTTCAAGATGCAGGATTTGACCAGGTTGAGGTACAACAACCACAACGTTATTTTGCCGAGCCTCATCAGCCAAACCCGACTCATGAACAGGATGAACATTTAGGTGATCTGGTCTGGATGATTCATGCCGTGAAAAAAAACAGCGTTTAAGTACGCTGTTTTTTAATGCTGCTGTTTTTTAAATTGCTGCATCAAATACTTCAGTTTGTGACAGTACTTTTTGCATTTGTACAAAGCGTAATAAGCGTTCTGCGACTTCAAAACTGCCATGTTTGAATAAAGCACGCAGCTGAGTATCATCCTGTTCAAAGATCAGGCACTCAATCTGAAATTCCCCAACTTCATCTTCCAGATGCAAGGCCAGATCACGTGGATAAGCTGTTGCGCATACTGCCTGTTCTACATCTAACTCCAGCAATACCCCAAAGAAATTCATGTCCACGATCTCTGCTTTTAAAATGAGATCAGAATGACGATGACTGAGGAAACGCTGTGAATCTTGCACCTGAATCCGCTCTTCACCGCGACGTTCAAGCTGCTGTATCTGCTCAGGGCTAAACGGAATAATTCCCGGCAACTGATCGACCGGTTCATCACGTAAGAAGGTTGCAAACAGATGCATGGTTTCTTTACGACGTTGTAACTGCGGTACATGATCGGCGCCTGCAATTTGTACATACTGCATATTCGGACATTGCAGGGCAAAATTGGCATTCTCATGTGGCAAGGTAAAACTGTCATATTGCCCACATGCCACCAGCACTTTGCACTGTGGAATCGGCACATTGGTCAGACGCAATAAACGGTTGCAATTGATATCATAACGATCCTGTTCGGTGGCCGTAAATTCCGCCATCTGTTTAAAGAACAAACGCTTTGCAGTCGGTGACATCCGGGTTTCTGTTAAACGTGCATGATTCACCAGGTACAAAATGACGGCCTGACCAAATTCATCCATACGCTGTTCTTTCATTAGATGCAAAGACTCTTCCAGCAGCATCCGCCAGCTTTTACGGGTTTTCTGCATCACACCCATCAGGATCATCCGATCGACCAGTTCAGGACGCTGATCTGCCAAACAGGAAGCCACCACTGAACCCAAGGACATGCCTAGAATTGCCACTTGCGGCAGCTGCATCTGTTCCAGCCAGCGCCCCAGCATCGCAGCAAGGTCTTCAAGCTCCAGTGTTCCGGCAGACAGCCCCGTATCGACATTACTAATCTGCTGGTTGGCCCCCATGGACGGTAGGTCAATCAGAATGATGGGACCTGCATCAAAAAGCTGTTCTACACAGTATTTGTAGGAATTAAAATTCTGGAAAGCTCCCCCAATAATCACCATGGGTCTTAAATGTAAGGTATCCGGACGGGCGATCGCCATATATTCGATTTTCCAGCCCTCCATCCAAGTCGTACGTGGCGGCTGCTTAAAACTGTGCTTATCATAAAGATCAAAAAAGCCCTTATGGCTAGGTTGTTCCAATACATGGGCATCCATATGAATGATGGAATTCATATTCCTTTTCCTCCGTCCTTGCCTTATTTTTATTGTGCAAGTCATGCTTAACAGATCTTATATTTCAGGCGCATTCCGGTGTGCCTGAACACGCATCCTGCTCTTTAATAATTATAAATGACATCAATGCCGCGTGTTTCATTCTATACAGAGCTGCTTTTCACAAGCAACCGCTTCAGTGACCACTTATCTACTTTTAAACAGAAAACAATTTCAAAATGTTTAGAAGTCTGCGAAAACGGATGATTTTTAATAGATGGGCTTCATTGTGCAGCAGCAGGCTGTTAATATCGAAATGAAATTTCTAAGTGATCAAACCGCTATGCAAGAGTCTATTGAACAATACATGCAAACGGTAGGACAGCAGGCACGCCAAGCGTCTCGCATTTTGGCTCGCGCGTCCACCCAAACTAAAAATAATGCGTTATCCGCTATTTATACGGCTTTGGAAAATAGCCAAGCTGCTATTTTGGTTGCTAACCAGAAAGATATGACTAAGGCGCATAATAACAATCTGGACCCTGCCCTGCTTGATCGCTTAGAACTCAACCCCGCGCGCTTTAAAGGTATGTTACAGGGCCTGAAAGATGTCATTGGCCTGAAAGATCCGATTGGTGAAATTAGTGATATGGCTTATCGCCCATCCGGGATTCAACTGGGCAAGATGCGTGTGCCTTTGGGTGTGGTCGGCATGATCTACGAGTCACGTCCTAACGTCACGTTGGAGGCGGCATCACTCGCGCTCAAATCAGGCAATGCCATTATTTTACGGGGCGGCTCAGAAGCTCTGGAATCGAATCAGGCCATTGCTGTCGCGATTCAGCATGGCCTGAAAGTCGCAGGCTTGCCTGAGGCTGCCGTACAGGTCGTGAATACGACTGACCGCGCTGCAGTGGGCCAGTTGATTACCATGACCGAATATGTGGATGTGATTGTGCCTCGTGGCGGCAAGAGCCTGATCGAACGAATTACCGAGGAAGCACGCGTACCGGTCATTAAACATTTAGATGGCAACTGTCATGTGTATGTGGAAGCTCAAGCGGACTTGTTGAAAGCCTTGCCGATTGCGCTCAATGCCAAAACCCATCGCTATGGCGTATGTAATGCCATGGAAACCCTGCTGGTCGATGAAAAAGTCGCTGAAGAATTCTTGCCACGCATCGCAGAGCTATACCAAGAGAAAAAAGTCGAACTGCGTGGTTGCCGGGAAACCCAGCGTATTCTTGGAGATGCAGTCATTACAGCAACCGAAGAAGACTGGTATACCGAGTATCTGGGCCCGATTCTGGCGATCAAAGTTGTTTCTGGTATAGAAGAAGCCATTGAGCACATTAACAAATATGGCTCGCATCATACTGATTCTATTATTACGGAAAACTACAGTCTGGCACGCGAATTTCTGGCGGGTGTAGATTCAAGTTCGGTCATGATCAATGCCTCTACTCGTTTTGCAGATGGTTTTGAATATGGCTTAGGCGCAGAAATCGGGATTTCGACCGATAAAATCCATGCTCGTGGCCCAGTCGGTCTTGAAGGCCTGACTTCGCAGAAATGGATTGTCTTTGGTGATGGTCAGATTCGCCAATAAGTATTCAGATCGCTCATTTAAAACAGCCTCATGTGTGAGGCTGTTTTTTTATGGACAGATAAATTCACACTGAAATACATGGATCAGAACCTTCAGGTCATTTTATTGATGAATCTCTTTATAGAATTGTATTTAGAAACAATATTTGCCTTTTCAGGCGCTAAACTAAAAACCAATTTGTTCTAAAATTAAATTTAAGCAGAATTGAGTATTCTTATTGATCATCTCTTCAGCATCATTTTATTTATAAATGAAAACTACGAACTGATAAATTTTAGTTATTATTGTTAAATCGGTCGATAATGCTTAAGTCTAATCTGCTAAAGTCTATCTAGGACAGAAAAAAAACAAATGTTAAAACATATTCATTGATCTGGATTGCTGCTTCATTGCCCGCAATTGGGTCAAGCAAATGGACGAGAATTTTAATTAAAAATTGGGTAATCAATCGTGTCTAAATCAGTATTAGTTATTAATTGTGGCTCTTCTTCAATCAAGTTTGCATTACTTCTTGAGGAGCAGAATTTCCGTATTCATGGTTTAGCTGAGAACTTAGGCACAGAGAATGCTCGCATTAAAGGCGTGACGGTTGGCAATGAGCCGGTCGATATCCACATTCCATTTGCTGACCACAAAAAAGCACTCGAAGTCGGTCTGGAACGTCTGGCCAACTACCGTCCGGATGCGATCGGTCACCGTGTCGTACATGGGGGCAGCCTAACCAAAGCTGAACTAATCAATGACGAGATTATTGAAAAAATTCGTGAAGCAACGCCGCTTGCACCATTACACAATCCGGCACACCTGATTGGTATTGAAGCTACCAAACGTTTATTCCCGGAATTACCACAGGTTGCGGTATTTGATACTGCCTTCCACCAAACCATGCCAGCGCATGCTTATCGTTATGCCCTGCCGAAATTTTTATATACCGCCCATGGTGTGCGTCGCTATGGTTTCCACGGGACTAGTCATGCCTATGTGTCAGAGCGTGGTTCTGAACTGGCAGGCAGTTTCAAACAAGGTGGCTGGTTAACCGCGCATTTAGGTAATGGTAGCTCGACCTGTGCCGTTTGGAATGGGAAAAGTGTAGATACCTCAATGGGTTTAACTCCACTTGAAGGTATTGTTATGGGCACACGCAGTGGCGATGTTGACCCAAGTCTGCACAGCTTCCTGGCGAAAAACCTGGGTTGGGATATTTATAAAATTGACAAGATGCTGAATAGCCAAAGTGGTCTTTTGGGCTTGTCTGATCTGTCCAATGACATGCGTACCCTGATTGAAGCTTCAGAACAAGGCAATGAAGATGCCACACTGGCGATTGAAGTATTCTGCTACCGTTTAGCTAAGTCTCTGGCAGCGTTGAGCTGTGGTCTGCCACGTCTTGATGGTCTGTTCTTCACTGGCGGCATTGGCGAAAACTCAGCGTATATCCGCGAAAAAACCATGACTTACCTGCCTCATTTCGGTTTCAGTCTGGATAAAAATGCCAATAATGAGCTGAAACGCGGTACCGAAGGCCGAATTGATTCAGGTACAGGCCCACAAATCTGGGTAGTGCCAACAGATGAAGAAGGCCGTATTGCCCGGGAAGTTCAAAGTGTGGTTGAACTTGAAGTGGAGCGCAATACTGCAAAAAAGTCTCAAGCTGAGGTAATGCCTGCATAAGCAGGCTTTAGCTTCTTTTTCACTGATTTTTATTATTCTGCGACTGACATAATTTATGAAAACAATTTTATTGGTTCCCACGGGGGAAGGCGTAGGCTTAACTTCTGCATGTTTGGGCCTGATTTATGCACTGGAATGCCAAGGGGTAAAAGCTGGTTTCCTGAAACCTTTTGCTCAGGAATTGAATGAAATCGAAGACCGCACCACGGCTTTGTATCGTCATATTTCTCAAAGTGAAACTGTTGAACCCATCCGTTATAGCAAAGTCTTGCAGCAGATCAATCTGGGTGAACAGGATGAATTGCTTGAAGAAGCGGTACGTCTGCATCGTCAAATCGCCAAACAGCATGACCTGATTATTGTCGAAGGTCTGCTGCCAAATACTCAGGACAGTTTTGCCGATGATTTGAATGCTTCACTGGCACAAGCTCTTGATGCCAAAGTTATTGTGGTCAGCAATGCCAATATTCAGCAGCCAAGCCAAACCGCAGACAAAGTTGAACATCAGCTGCGTAATTTTGGTGGCGCTAGCTCTACCCGTCTGGCAGGTATCATGTTAATGCGCACCAAAGGCCTGCCTGAAGAATCTGCGCAGATTCCTGTCACGCTGAATCCGGATTTACGCCTTAAAGCTGAAACCGCCGAATTTATTACAGCTATTCAGCAGACGCATCCGCATATTGGTTCTGAAAAATTGCCAGTGATTGGCTTGGTGCCTTTCAGTAAAACCTTAAGTGTGCCACGCATGTCTGATCTGGCTGCCCATATTTCTGCTTACTGGATTAATGAAGGCGAAGCCAAACAGCGCCGTGTGCAACACAATAGTCTGATTTCAGCCAATATTGAACATGAACTACATAAGTTTGTAGCTGGCGAATTAATTATTAGTGCCTCTGACCGGATTGATGTATTACTGGCAAGTAGTCTGGCCAGCAGTAATGGGATTCCTTTGGCCGGTCTGGTGCTGACTGAACATCAACAGCCAAATGATCATGTACTGGAATTCTGCCAGGCTGCCATCAAGCAAGGTTTACCGATTTTACATACACCACTCAGTACGTTTGAAACCGCACAAAAACTGGCAAATCTCAGCAATGAAATTCCAGTGGATGATACCGAACGTGCAGATCAGGTGACACGTTTTGTTTCAAGCCATATCAATCCGGAATGGCTGAATCAAATGTTGAATGGTTCTTATAAGCCACGTCTGTCACCTTCCGCTTTCCGTCATGAACTGGTACAGAAATCGATTGCTGCGAAAAAACGTATTGTACTGCCAGAGGGTGATGAACCGCGTACCGTACAGGCTGCGGCCATTTGTCAGGCGCGTGGTATTGCACAGTGTATTTTGCTGGCCAAGCCTGAAGCTGTGCTAGAAGTAGCCAAAGCTCGCGGTATTGAATTGCCTGAAGATCTGGAAATTCTTGATCCGGATCTGGTGCGTGAAAACTACATCGACAAGATGGTGGAGCTGCGTAAAGGCAAGCTCAACGAACTGCAAGCCCGTGAACAACTGCAAGATACAGTAGTACTTGGCACCATGATGCTGGCGCTGGATCAGGTTGACGGTTTGGTGTCGGGTGCAGTGCATACCACCGCAAATACGGTACGCCCTGCTTTCCAGCTGATCAAGACTGCTCCGGATTACTCACTGGTATCTTCCGTATTCTTTATGCTGTTGCCAGATGAAGTCTATGTGTATGGTGACTGTGCGATCAATCCGGACCCTGATGCAGAACAGCTGGCCGAAATTGCAATCCAGTCCGCCGATTCTGCCAAAGCCTTTGGTATAGATCCACGCATTGCCATGATTTCCTATTCGACAGGAACTTCGGGTACTGGCGCTGATGTGGAAAAAGTCGCGGAAGCTACACGCATTGCCAAAGAACGTCGTCCTGACCTGTTGATTGATGGGCCATTACAATATGATGCAGCATCGGTGGAAAGCGTGGGGCGTCAAAAGGCACCTGATTCACAAGTGGCTGGACGTGCCAATGTATTTATTTTCCCGGATCTGAATACCGGTAACACGACCTATAAAGCGGTACAACGTGCTGCCAATGTAGTCAGTGTTGGACCAATGCTGCAAGGCTTGAATAAGCCGGTCAATGACCTGTCGCGTGGTGCCTTGGTCGATGACATCGTGTTTACCATTGCCTTAACCGCGATTCAGGCCGAGCAGCAAGAAGCTTAATACTTCTTGAATTTAAGTTTTCCAAACCATCTGATTGAAAAATCAGGTGGTTTTTTTATAAAAAAACACTCATAGCTTCAATAAATTCAGCACGCGATCATTATCTCGTTTTAATAAACAATAAAAATGCCAGTCTTTCGAACTGGCATTTTCAACGATTATCCATAAAGTCTGTGACATAAAAAATTAAGCTGAGGCAGCCCTGTTTTTCAGTCCACTGACTTTAGTTTTTTATAAGGTGGTCCACTCTTTATGCACGTCTTCCGCCGTTTTATTGAGCACCACGCTATTGTCTTTGATTTCACTTACCCAACTCAAGGGAATCAGATGATGCTCATTATTTTCATCATCACTTCTTGTTAATTTAATTGAATCCTGACCTTCTAAATGGTCTACTTTCCCGACTTGAGTACCACATGAAGCAATGACTGAAGCATGTTCTTTAATATCACTTGCATTAAAATTGTTCATTCTACTTGCCTGTTTCTAGAAGTTGAGAGAAACAGTCTAAGCAATAAAAAATGCCGCATGTGTAAGGGTTTTCAGGCTTTGAGTTTTTCTGGGTTAAAAATGTAAATGGTCAATATGGCTTGAGTAAGCTATAGGAGAGATACTTTTTAAATTTGAGTTTTCAAATATTTTTATAACTAGATTTGAAGATTTGAAGATTTGAAGATTTGAAGATTTGAAGATAGTGTAAATCAATAAAACCTTAAAATAGGAGAAAGAAGATAAGCTTAGGCTTGCTCTTCTTTCTGACCATACATCCAAGTTGCAGCGATATATACACAAAAACCAGCTGCCATCAAAATACCTGTAACCATTGTTAGGATCTCCTTTATTTGATAGCTGCATTATGTAAAAGTTTTATGACAGTTATATGACAATCTGGTTTTTATTAAATTTAAAATAAATAATAAAATTCAAATACTTAATATAATATCAGAAAAATTATGCGTATTTTTAATCTGAAATATGACACTGAATATGACAACTTGCTGTCATATTTGACCCATTGAATAGCTAAAGTCCTTGCTCAGATTGCTTAAACTATAAACTTTCGGCCAATGCTCGCCCAAAATGCCCACAACCCGATTCTTTTGTCTTATAATTTAGCCCGCTAGCTATCAGCCCGCTCAAGAGATATTTGTATGACAACTATTATCAAGCAATATGACTTGATCACATCGGTTAAAGATGCGCTTCAGTTCATTTCTTACTATCACCCACAAGACTTTATCCAAGCGATGAGCCGTGCGTATGATCGTGAAGAGAACAAAGCTGCTAAAGATGCGATCGCACAAATCTTAATTAACTCACGCATGTGTGCAGAAGGCCACCGCCCAATCTGTCAAGATACCGGTATCGTCAACGTATTTGTTGAAGTGGGCATGGACGTTAAATTCGATTTAACCATGAGCCTGGATGATGCAATCAATGAAGGCGTACGTCAGGGTTATTTAGAAAACTCGAACGTGCTTCGCGCATCAGTTCTGGCCGATCCTGCATTTGGTCGTAAAAATACCAAAGACAACACTCCTGCCGTGATTTACCACAAGCTTGTGCCTGGTAATAAAGTAGATATCACTGTGGCAGCCAAAGGTGGCGGTTCAGAAAACAAATCTAAACTAGCAATGTTAAACCCATCTGATTCAATCGTGGATTGGGTACTGAAAACTGTTCCAACCATGGGTGCAGGCTGGTGTCCACCAGGTATGCTGGGAATCGGGATTGGTGGTACTGCTGAAAAAGCCATGATGCTTGCCAAAGAAGCATTGATGGAAGAGATCAACATGGACGAATTGCTTCGTCGTGGTCCACAAAGCAAAATGGAAGAGCTTCGTATCGAAATCTTCGAAAAAGTAAATGCTTTGGGTATTGGTGCACAAGGTCTTGGCGGTTTAACCACTGTACTTGATATTAAAATCAAAGATTATCCATGTCATGCTGCAGGTAAACCAGTTGGTATGATCCCGAACTGTGCTGCGACTCGTCATGCACACTTCCAGTTAGATGGTACAGGTGTTGCACATATTCAAGCACCTAAACTTGAAGACTACCCTGCTGTGACTTGGGATTCTTCATCTTCTAAACGTGTTGACCTTGACACGATTACCCAAGAAGAAATGAATAGCTGGAAACCAGGCGATACACTTCTTCTTAACGGTACAATCTATACAGGTCGTGATGCTGCACACAAACGTATGGTCGACATGCTGAACAACGGTGAAGAACTTCCTGTTGATCTGAAAGGCAAGTTTATCTACTACGTTGGCCCTGTTGATCCAGTCGGCGACGAAGTTGTAGGCCCTGCTGGCCCAACAACGGCTACGCGTATGGATAAATTTACGCGTCAAGTTCTTGAAGCAACTGGCATGTTCGGCATGATCGGTAAAGCAGACCGTGGTCCTGCTGCCGTTGAAGCAATTAAAGATAACCAGGCGACTTACCTTATGGCTGTCGGTGGTGCTGCTTACTTAGTATCTAAAGCCATCCGTGAAGCTGAAGTGGTTGCCTTTGCTGACCTAGGCATGGAAGCGATCTACAAGTTTGTGGTAAAAGATATGCCGGTATCTGTAGCGGTTGATGTGAATGGTACTTCTATTCACGCGACTGCACCTAAAATCTGGCAAGCAAAAATTGGTAAGATTCCAGTAGTTGACGCTGCTGCGGGCTAATTAAATCTGTATAAAAAGCACCCATTCAGGGTGCTTTTTTATTATATTTTCTCAATAAAATGTCAATTACCAAGTCCGTGGATCCCAAAGTTTAAAAGGTGCTTTTAGCTGTATATCCAATGATGGATCATAAGCAGTCGGTTCAATTTTTTGGGCTTTTTTACGAATCTGGCCAGTTTCCTGATCTTGTGCCACGAAGTTAAAACTGTCTGATTTTAGCTGAGTAAAAGCAATTTCATTCAGACCAACTTTTTCCGGCATCAGCATGAGTGGCCCTGAAACACTCCGGCGTGTACTGATATTCTCTTCATCATATTTAATAAAATAAGACTGTCCCGCTTCGACAGTAAAATCCAGATATTTAGGTTTCTGGAAATGCAGCGCGCCTAGCGGTCGACTGGTACTCAAACGATAGGTCCCTGCAGGCACTTCAATCCAGTAATAATGGTTGTGCAATAAGCTTGGAATATGTTCTTGATTGATAAACAGGCTGGCAGCGACAATTTCCTGACGATTCCATTTAGAATCGGGCCGGTATAAATACACGATGGCGGCTTCATCATGCTGCGGTTTCACCGTCTGAAACTGGTTGCCCTGCTTTTGATTGACCCAACCGCCAATGGTGAACATGCCGATACGATGCTGCTCGACAAAGCCCGGTTTTTTTTCAAGATCGATATTTTTTAAAGTGCTGAGTGGCTGTGTAGGCTCAACGACGGCTTTCTTACCATGACACCCCAGCAATGCCAAACTGCTGATGAGTACAATTGCGACTCCACGCATGCTTATCCCTCACTCCGTCTTTATTCTTTTGTATGCAGGTGCTTTGCGATTTGTTTTTTATAAGTTTTAGGCATCCACGCCTAGTGAATCAGATTAACACCGAGCTTTATTTTTGGAAATAAAAAACGTGCGAAAACACGGAGTTTTCGCACGTTTCGGACGAATAGCAATTAAGCGGATTTGCTATTCACGACCTTTAAATCTATTTTTGTCGCAGTCTCTTGGTAATCATGTGGCTGACGCTCGGCACGGTATTCCGGCTCTGCTTCACCTTTAATCACGGCTTCATTGATGACGACAGTGCCGACATCGCTACGGCTTGGCAAGTCATACATGGTTTCCAGCAATGAATTTTCTAGGATCGAACGTAGACCACGTGCACCTGTATTACGCTCAACTGCTTTCTTAGCCACTGCACGTAATGCCGATTCTTCAAAAACCAGATCCACATCTTCCATATCAAACAGATGTTGATACTGACGGGTTAACGCATTCTTCGGCTCAGTCAGAATCTGCATCAATGCTTCTTCATCCAACTCGTCCAAAGTGGCAATTACTGGCAAACGACCAATAAATTCTGGAATCAAACCAAATTTTACCAGGTCAGTTGCTTCAACTTGACGGAACAAGTCAGACAGCTTCTTGGTTTCATCTTTTTTACGCACTTCTGCAGTAAAGCCGATGCCACCTTTTTCCTGACGTTGCTGTACAATTTTCTCAAGTCCTGAGAATGCACCACCACAGATAAACAGGATGTTCGAGGTATCAATCTGAATGAATTCTTGCTGCGGATGCTTACGTCCACCTTGTGGCGGAATTGATGCAACCGTACCTTCAATCATTTTCAATAATGCTTGCTGAACACCTTCACCCGATACATCACGCGTGATGGATGGGTTTTCAGACTTGCGGGTAATCTTGTCGATCTCGTCGATATAGATAATGCCCTTTTGCGCTTTTTCGACATCGTAATCGGCTTTTTGCAGTAGCTTCTGTACGATGTTTTCTACATCTTCACCCACATAACCGGCTTCGGTCAGTGTCGTTGCATCTGCCATGGCAAATGGAACATCAAGAAGACGTGCCAGCGTTTGTGCAAGCAAGGTTTTGCCCGATCCTGTCGGACCAACCAACATAATATTACTTTTTGAAAGCTCGACTGAATCATCAGCTTTCTTGCCATTATTTTGCACTTTCAAGCGCTTGTAATGGTTATAAACCGCAACTGACAAGGTTTTTTTCGCGACGTCCTGACCAATCACATATTGATCCAAGGCCGCACGAATTTCATGCGGTTTCGGCAAAGGACGATTGGCCCAGTCATTGGTTTCCACCTGCTGACTGGTTTGAACCAAATCTAAGCATACGTCCACACATTCGTTACAAATGTATGCGTCCTCGCCTGCAATCAGCTTCCCGACTTCAGACTGCGTTTTACCGCAAAATGAACAATGCTTTTGTCCTTGAGGATGTTCGGACATATTTACTCCACTATCTCAATCTTTAAAACTTATGGACGTTTAGTTAAAACTTCGTCCACAAGACCGTATTCTTTCGCTTGCTGAGCAGTCATAAAGTTGTCACGGTCTGTATCACGTGCAACTTTCTCGTAATCCTGACCGCTGTGTTCAGCCATTAAACGGTTTAAACGTTCTTTAATAAACAGGATTTCACGTGCATGAATTTCAATATCTGAAGCCTGACCACGGAAACCACCCAATGGCTGGTGAATCATGACACGAGCATTTTCAAGGCAATAACGCTTGCCTTTGGTACCGGCATTCAGCAGGAACGCACCCATTGATGCTGCCTGACCCATGCAGTACGTTACGACATCAGGTTTGATAAACTGCATGGTGTCATAAATCGCCATACCCGCAGTTACCGAACCGCCTGGTGAATTGATATATAGATGAATATCTTTATCTGGATTTTCCGCCTCTAAAAACAACATTTGCGCAACGATCAGGTTCGCCATGTTGTCTTCAACTTCGCCCGTCATAAAAATTACACGTTCACGCAAAAGGCGTGAATAAATATCAAAAGAACGCTCACCACGAGAGGATTGTTCTACCACCATTGGCACTAAAGCGTTTTCAATCGTTGGAACATACATACGTTTATTTATTCCTAAATTTTTTGTGACCTAACCCATAATCACAATATGAGGGATAATCACTGAAATTGCAAAAAATTCGCCAACAAATCCATTATATTTTTTGCATTAGTTTTGTGAAAAACAGAAATGCTTTTTTCAGGCATCAATATGAAAAAAAGGCGCATTAAGCGCCTTTTTTATCGAAAGCTAAATTAGCCTTGTTGACGAGCTTGCTGCTCTTTCAATAAGTCTTCATAGCTTACAGTCGCATCAGTTACTTTAGCAGAAGCCAAAATGTAATCAACAACTTGGTCTTCTAGTACAACTGCTTCGATTTGGGCACGTTGTTGCGCATCGTTTTTGAAGTATTCAATTACTTCGTTTGGATCTTCATAAGAAGAAGCCATGTCTTCGATGTACGCTTCAACGCGTGCAGCATCTACTTCAATTTTCGCATCAGCTAAAACACGGCTTACAAGTACGCCAAGTTTTACAGATTTTTCAGCTTGTTCTTTGAACAATTCGTCTGGAAGCATGCTTGAATCAAATGCTTTCGCACCTTGAGCACCAAACTGCTGTGTGAACTGCTGGATCATTTGTTGACGTTGACGGTCAATTTCTTGAGCAAGCATAGCAGCTGGAAGTTCAACTTCGTTTGCAGCTACAAGTGCATCGAAAGTCGCGCCTTTAACCTGGTTGCGAAGGCCATTCTTCACTTCACGTTCCATGTTTTTACGAACGTCAGCTTTTAACTTCTCAACGCCTTCTTCTTCAGATACACCGAAGATTTTCAGGAATTCAGCATCGATTTCTGGAAGTTTTTGCTTTTCAACAAGCTTCACAGTGATTTTGAATTGAGCTTGTTTACCAGCAAGGTTTTCAGCTTGGTAGTCTTCAGGGAAAGTTACATCAATCACTTTCTCTTCGCCTTTCTTCATACCAACGATACCGTCTTCGAAGCCAGGGATCATACGACCAGAACCAAGTACTAGTTTGAAGTCTTCTGCAGAACCGCCTTCAAATTTTTCGCCGTCGATTGAACCTTCAAAATCAAAAGTTACTTGCATGTCTTTTTTAGCCATGCCTTTTGTTTCAGCCCAAGCAGCACGTTGTTTTTGAAGATTTTCAATCATCTTCTCAACGTCTTTGTCATTTACTTCAGCTGCTTTACGCTCAACTTCCAAACCGTCGAATTTCACTTCGATTTCTGGATAAACTTCAACAGTCGCTGTATATACCAGCGCGTCGTCTTTCATTTCAGTTTTTTCGATGTTTGGCATGCCCACAGCATTGATTTTTTCTTGCTGGATCGCTTCGAAAACTGTGTCACGAATAATATCGTTTACTACTTCTTGGTAGATACCCGCGCCGTATTCACGACGAACTACGTTTACAGGCACTTTACCTGGACGGAAGCCGTTGATCTTCGCAGTTTTAGCAGTGCGCTTTAAACGAGCTTCAAATTGCTCATTAATACGGCTCGTCGGTACAGAAACATTTAAACGACGGGCAACGCCCGAAACCGCTTCAGAAGTTACTTGCATGGCTTCCTCTATATATTAGGTTATAACAGGTTTATAAAAATGTGCCACATTATATGACAACATTTAAGGATATACAAAAAATACGCGCGAGTTCCAGTTTTTAAGCCCTTTTTTCACTTGAATTGCCACCTTTCCAGATACCTAGTCAACCCAATTTAAATAGAGAAAATGTATATTTTTATTGCAAATGATAAATACTATCATTAATATCCAGTTTCTTATTTGAGCAACAATACTAATTTATTCTTCGGTTCGGGAATCTGGTCATGCATAGTTTTAGTCTTCGTCCACTTACATTGGCAATTCTTGGGGTTACAGCAACATCTACTTTTGCAGAGACTGTGAACGAGACAGCGACTCCTACAACAACACATCAAATGTCTACGATTGTGGTTTCGGCGGCGGGTTTTGAACAAGATATTAAAAATGCGCCTGCTTCAATTAGTGTAGTAACCGCAGAAGAATTAAAGAAAAAAGGTATTACCAGTATTGCAGATGCGCTCAGTGAAGTACCAGGTGTCGACGTACGAAATGGCCAAGGCAAAACTGGTGGTTTAAATATCCAAATGCGTGGTCTGAATCAATCTTACACTCTTATTTTGATCGATGGTCAGCGTCAGAATACTTCTGGTTCAATTGGTCCAAATGGTTTTGGTGAATTTAGTACAAGCTTTATGCCACCATTAGCTTCTATTGAACGTATTGAAGTCATTCGTGGTCCTATGTCTACCCTTTATGGTTCTGATGCCATGGGCGGTATCATTAATATTATTACCAAGAAAGTTGCATCAGAATGGAATGGTAACGTTTCTGTTGAACAGAATATTCAAGAAAATTCTGATATTGGTAATAACTGGAAAACCAGTGCAGTTGTTAATGGTCCAGTGATTCAAGATAAACTTGGTATACAAGTACGTGGCGAGTTTTTCCACCGCGATCAATCAGATCGACTTGTTACCCCCGCAAAAACTATTGATGAAGGTAGCCAAGGTCGTGACCCACGTACAGTAGAAGCAAATAATTATGCTGTGGGTACAAAACTTACGCTAAATGTAAATGATAATGTCTCTACTTGGGTAGACTTTGATCATGCTAAACAACGTTTTGATAATAGTGATGCCCGTTTAGGTGAACTTTACGAATTCAACCGTACGACAGGTTTACCATCAGGAATTGGTTCATATAAAGACGAGATCAAATTCTTAAGAGATCGTATTTCGGCAGGTGTAGATGCTGAGCTTAGCTTAGGTCAATGGAAAACATTTGCAAACTATGTTTCTTCTGAACAAGAAGGCCGTCGTCTTCCAAAAGGAAATGTACCTGAATACAATTATTATTCAGATGGTACACAAGATCGTATTTTAGAAAATAAAGACCTAACCGTTGATTCTCGTATTATTTCAACACTTGGCAACCATAAACTTACAGCTGGTGTTGAATATAAAGATGGTGAAACCATCGATAACTCAGCAGGTAATGGAGTTGCTTTTAAACAAGATTCTTGGTCTGTGTTCGCTGAGG
The DNA here is from genome assembly GCF_037145695.1 of Acinetobacter sp. USHLN143. Taxonomy (GTDB): domain Bacteria; phylum Pseudomonadota; class Gammaproteobacteria; order Pseudomonadales; family Moraxellaceae; genus Acinetobacter; species Acinetobacter fasciculus. The sequence continues at coordinate 48,720 of NZ_JBBCWZ010000004.1, read as the reverse complement.
ATGAATGGAATCTAACGGATTCTCTTGCATTCACTTTCGGTGGTCGCTACGAAGACCATAGTGCTTTTGGTGGTCACTTTACACCTCGCGCATATTTAGTTTGGAACACCAATGATCAGTTGATTTTAAAAGGTGGTATAAGTACTGGCTATAAAGTTCCAACAGCGAATGACCTTCATAATGGAATCAATGGTTTTAGCTCACAAGGCCGAAACGTGACTTTGGGCAACCCAGATCTTAAGCCTGAAGAAACCACAAACTATGAACTTGGTTTCGTTTACGACAACTTGTCTAATTTCTCTTTAGCTACCACTGCGTTCTTTACTCAGTTTAAAGATATTATCATCAGTGATGCACGCGTCGTTGAAAACTGTTTATGGGCAGGTCGCCCAACAGGACAAGCACCTGCAAACAACTGCATGACTGTAGGCAGTTTTGATAATCAGCAAAACTTTAGCTTTAAAGGCAATGCAGGCGAAGCTGAAAGCTACGGTGTGGAACTTAGTGCTAAATATGAAATTTCTCCAAGCTTTGATGTAAAAGCAAACTATACTTGGTTAGAGTCTGAAATTACCGAAGGTGAAAATAAAGGTAATCCTATTGAAAATACACCTCGTCACGCTTTGAACTTCACAGGAACTTGGTATGTGAATGATAAGTTCACTACCTGGTTAGAAGCTGAATATAAATCTGACCGTGTACGTTTCATAGATCCTGATTTAAGCGATGTCAATGTAAGTCGTGAAATTGATGCTGTCGGCAATAAGTTAAAAGGCTATGAGCTATTTAATTTAGGTGCATCTTATAAAGTCAACAATCAAGTTACTGTTTCAGGTCGTGTGAATAACTTATTGAACAAAGACTTTGGCGACTATAAGTCATTTATTAATAGTGATAACGAAGTTGAAAATGCTTTCCTATATACTAAAACGACGAGTGGTTTAGCGGGTACTTATATTCCAGACCGTAACTACTGGCTATCTGTTTCATATGACTTCTAATATTTAAGTGAAAGTTATTTAAAACCCTGCCCTGGCAGGGTTTTTTATTATCGCTAGATTAGTACTCCACGAAAAATCCCTAATTTATGTCCCTTTATAGACATCATTATTCTCAATAAAAATTTAATAATCAGATTAATTTTTCAATATTTATTAAAATCAAAAACTTAAGTAGATATTGTTATATCATTACATTTAAAAACTCATTTAATATTTTCTTAAAGATCATGAATTCCCATGATAAAAAGATAAAAATAAAAACAAGAATCATTATTATTCGCATACATTTTTAGCATTCATTTATTAGGTTTAACATGACCTTCATTAAAACACGTAAAAAAATCGTTTCCTCTGCAATTGTTTCATCTTTATCAATGGTAGCTGCATCTGCGATGGCAGAAGAACAGGTGATCCAGTTAGAGACTATTCATCAAGAAGTCAAAGCTGAAAAAGCACCCAGCTTAAAAGTAGATCAATCTGCGAATAGCAAATTTGTTGCGCCTTTACTCGACACCCCCAAGTCAGTTTCAGTGATTTCAAAACAGCTGATTGCCGATACACAAGTGACGACTTTAGCTGATGCACTGCGTACAGTTCCGGGGATTACCTTGGGTGCAGGTGAAGGTGGTAATCCGAATGGTGACCGTCCATTTATTCGTGGTTATAACTCTGAAAGTTCGATGTATGTAGACGGCGTTCGTAATGCCACCTAACAAAACCGTGAAATGTTTGCGGTAGAACAAGTTGAAGTGACCAAAGGTTCTGCTTCTGCCATGGGCGGTGCAGGCACCACTGGCGGTAGCATTAACATGATTTCTAAAGTCGCTAAAGCAGGCGATTTTCTAGAAGGTTCGGTCGCTGGCGGCACAGATAATTATCAACGTATTACTTTAGATGGTAACAAAGACTTTGGTAATGGTATTGCGGCACGTGTGGCAGTCATGGGGCATCAAAATGAAAAAGCCGGCCAGAAAGACGGTGCAGAATATAAACGTGCCGGTATTGCACCGAGTATTAGCTTTGGTCTGGACACCCCTACTCGCACGACTCTCAGTTATTACTACTTAAAATCGGACGATACGCCTGACTCAGGTATCCCGTATAACAACCCATTTGCTGCTCCAAGAACTGCAACAGCAACTGACTATCGTCCATTAAATGGAAATGGCAAGCCAATTGACGTTAAACAAGGTCAATATTACGGCTGGAAAGATCGTGATTTCCAAAAACAAGAAAATCAGATCGGAACCATCAAATTAGAACATGACTTAACTGACAATCTAACCATTAGCAATACTGCTGTGTATGGCAACTCTAAGAATGATTACCTTTGGACCAATCCAGATGACTCTCAGGGTAACTTTTACAACAAAGCAGGTTTTACAAGTGAATTAACAGGAAATGTTTGGGCACGTGCCAACTCACGTGTAGCAGATACTGATGCTTTTACCGACCAACTTGCTTTAACCGGTAAATTTAATACCGGTATGCTTAAACATAGTTTTAATCTAGGTGCCGAATATTCAGATCAGGAAACTGATCGTACGCAATATATTATTAATGGCCTAAATGCGACAGGTAGCGCGTATGCTGCTTGCGGTGATGTCACCAATATTGCATCAGGTTGGTGTACTTCTGTACAGAACCCTAACCGTGCTCCATGGACAGGTATGTTAAGTACCAATGGTGCTGACCGTTACAATATCGAGAGCAAATCAAAGTCTGTTTATTTTCTGGATAGTATTGAATTCACCCCTCAGTGGCTTTTAGATTTAGGCGTTCGTTGGGATGACTACTCAACTGAGCAAACCATGACTTATGGTGCACGAAATAATGCAGTTACTGGTGCAAACAATACACCGATTACAGCAAGTGCTGGCGATCAAGTTACGATTAAAAATGATAAAGATTTCATCAACTATCAAGCCGGTCTTACTTTTAAACCAGTTGAAAATGGCAGTATTTATGCAAGTTATGCGACTTCGTCTAATCCAGTCGGTGTAGATGGTGGCGATGGTTCTGAAGGGATTACAGCTGCAATAAATAATCTTAAACCTGAAGAAGTCCGGACCATGGAGTTAGGAACTAAATGGGATGTCTTGAATGATAAGCTCAACCTGACTGCAGCTATTTTCCGCACGGAAAAAACCAATACTCGTGCGACCGGAGATGATGGCACCACAAGTAATATTGGTGAAACTCGTGTCGATGGTATTGAGCTAGGCGTAAACGGTAATATCACGGATAAATGGGCAGTTTCTGCTGGTTATACTTATTTAGACAGTGAGTTAGTTGATGGTGGTTATGAAAATATTGGCACTACAGCAGCTCCAATCTACATTTCCAATAGAAGTAATGGTAATCAGGTTCAAAACGTCGCGAAAAACAGTGCAACCCTTTGGACTACTTATGCAGTAACTCCTGCTTTAACCCTAGGTGCTGGTGCCGTCGCAATGGACAAAGTCTATGGTAATGCTACTAATACCAAGTTTGTACCGGGCTATGTTCGCTATGATGCCATGGCGCGTTATAACGTGAATGAAAATGTTGATTTGCAATTAAACGTCAACAACCTGTCTGATGAACGCTACTTCACAAAAGCCTATTCATCTCATTATGCGACCGAAGCAGAAGGCCGTAGTGCAGTGTTAGCAGTCAACTTTAAATATTAATTCAATGCAACCGCATAGCCTCCTGATGGGGGCTATGTTATTTTTAAAAGACGATTATTCAGGGGTTTCTCGTGCTGCATCATATTCCAAATGTACTGAGCAAAGAACAGGTGCAATATTTCCGTGAGGAGATGAATAAGATTGAGTGGGTCAATGGCAAGGTTACCGCGGGTACGCTCTCTGCGACGGTGAAACAGAATCAGCAATTACCTGAAGATCATCCCCTGACCCAGCATTTAAGTACGATCATTCTTGAATCGCTGGGACAGCATGCTCTGTTTTTATCGGCGGCGATTCCACTGGATATTATTCCCCCGCTTTTTAACCGCTATGAAAATAATGAATCTTTCGGCTTTCATGTCGACAATTCGATTCGTCGTATTCGCGGCAGCAATGAACGCCTCAGAACGGATTTATCCTGTACGGTTTTTTTAAGTGAGCCGGACGAATATGTCGGTGGTGAACTGGTAGTCGAAGACACTTACGGTTATCACGAAGTAAAATTGCCTGCCGGCGATATGATTTTGTATCCATCGACCAGCTTGCATGAAGTCACGCCAATCACTGCCGGTTGTCGAATTGCTTCATTTTTTTGGGTACAAAGCATGATCCGTGATGATGCAGAGCGGCATATGCTGTTTAATCTGGATCAGAGTATTCAAAACCTGAGAATGCAGCTGGGCGATCAGCATGCAGAGGTCATGAAACTGACCAATCTGTATCATAATTTAATGCGTAAATGGGCGGAACTTTAAAAGATGCCCTGAGATCAATGATCTTTGAAAATCATTGGATTTATTGTTTATCAAAATATACTGCGTTGTGGCACAATTGAACGTAATAAATAACGCATTATGTCCAAATTAAGAAAATATAAAATACAATATTTAGAATAAGTGAAAATATTTTTCAATTCTTAAGGTTTATAAGAAAATCTTTATTACCATACGACTAAAATCCATAAAAATAGCAAAAATTTTTCGGGATAAGTGGATTAAACTTTAAATTATAAGTAAGGCATTTAGTGCATTTGGTGAAGCTAAACCACCAATATTTAGACCATATTTCAGGTTTGAACCAGACTGTCACTAAAACCCAATGAATAGACAAAATCTATGCCGCTGACCCACGCACCGCTTTAACCAAGATTACGGTACCCAAGTTAGCATAAGGAGCTCTCTCATGATGTTGGCTGATCCAAGTAAAAAATACCGTCGCATGTATCAACGTGTGGACTTACCAGACCGTCAATGGCCGAACAATGAAATCAACAAAGCGCCAATCTGGATGAGTACCGACCTGCGTGACGGTAACCAAGCGATCTTTGAGCCAATGAACATGGAGCAGAAATTCAAGATGTTCCAGATGTTGGTGAAAATCGGTTTCAAGCATATTGAAATCGGCTTCCCGTCTGCATCGCAAATTGACTTCGATTTCACCCGTAAATTGATTGAAGAAGGTCATATTCCAGATGACGTTTATATCGAGGTATTGGTTCAGGCACGTGATCATTTGATTCAACGTACCTTTGAATCTTTACAAGGCGCAAAACGTGCCATTGTACATATCTATAATTCCAACTCGCCGACATTCCGCAACAAAGTCTTAAATGTTGATGTAGAAGGTGCAAAACAGTTAGCCATTAATGCTGCACAGAAAGTAAAAGAATATGCCGCAAAACAGCCGGAAACTGAATTTGTATTTCAGTACAGCCCTGAATGTTTTACTGCAACCGAATTAGAAGTCGCGAAAGATGTCTGCGATGCCGTCACTGAAATCTGGGAAGCATCTCCAGAGAATAAAGTGATCTTAAACTTACCTGCAACGGTAGAAGTTTCAGGTCCACACATCTATGCCGATCAAATCGAATGGATGCACCGTAACATTCAGCGTCGTGATGGCGTGATCATTTCAGTTCACTGCCACAACGACCGCGGCTGTGGTATTGCCGCTTCAGAATTGGCAATTATGGCTGGTGCTGACCGGGTCGAAGGTTGTGTATTTGGTAATGGCGAACGTACCGGTAACGTCGACGTGGCTGCGATTGCCTTGAACATGTATACCCAAGGTGTAGCACCAAACTTGGACTTCTCCAACATCAATGAAATCATTGCGACTGTGGAAGAATGTACCGGTTTACCTGTGCACCCGCGTCATCCATATGCCGGTGATTTGGTGTTTACTGCATTCTCGGGTTCGCATCAGGATGCCATCAAAAAAGGTTTCGAGTTCCAGAAAAACGAAGAAATCTGGGATATGCCGTACTTGCCAATCGACCCGAAAGATTTGGGCCGTGACTATGACGCAGTGATCCGTGTCAATTCACAGTCAGGTAAAGGTGGTATTGCCTACTTGTTAGAATCCAACTACAACGTGATCTTGCCGCGTCGTTTACAGATTGAATTCTCTCAGATCGTACAAAAACGTACCGATGAGCAAGGCACTGAAATCAGCGCGACCGAAATCTGGAAATTGTTCAAGGAAACCTATGTGGATGCTAAAAACGTTCACTATTCTGCGAAAAACTACAAATTGTCAGATGATAATGGCAATCAGGTGATTGAGCTTGATCTTGAAATTGATGGCCAGTCACGTCGTGTTCGTGGTGAAGGCAATGGTCCAATTTCTGCGATTTTGGATGCACTTCAGTTGCCGATTGATGTCGTAAACTATGAAGAGCGCAGCATCAGTTCTGGCGCCCATGCCAAAGCCTTGGCCTTGATCGAACTTCAGGTGAAAGGTACCGGTAAATCTGCCTTTGGTGCAGGAGTACATGACAACATCGTGACCTCTTCTATCGAAGCAATTATTGCCTCGACCAACCGCCTGATTGATCAGGGTGTGTTAAGCACTGATCAGGTGATTGCTGCTGCGGTCTAAACGGCTGTATTAGAATTTGCGATAATTCATAGCACTAAAATGACTTTAGAAGGATACCGGCAAATGGTATCCTTTTATTATTCATACTAAAGATTTAAGGCGAATCCTCCCCGTGTCTTTTCCAGCTGACTCAGTGGGCATTGTTGTCCCACAAAAGTTCCAATTTGAAGAGCCGTTAGAGCTTGAATGCGGTCGCATCCTCCCACGTTTTGAACTGATGGTTGAAACTTATGGCGAACTCAATGCCGATAAGTCCAATGCCATTCTGATTTGTCATGCCCTTTCCGGTCATCACCATGCCGCAGGCTATCATCATGCAGATGATAAAAAAGCCGGCTGGTGGGATTCATGTATTGGCCCCGGCAAAGCCATTGATACTTCAAAATTCTTTGTGGTTTCACTGAATAATATTGGTGGCTGTAGCGGTTCTACCGGCCCGATCTCGCCAAACCCTGAAAATGACAACCGTCCTTATGGCCCGGATTTCCCACTGGTTACGGTCCGCGATTGGGTCAAAACCCAAGCCCTGCTCTCTGATCGTTTAGGGATTGATACTTGGGATGCCATCATTGGTGGTTCACTGGGTGGCATGCAGGCATTGCAATGGTCAGTGGATTATCCAAACCGTTTAAGAAAATGCGTAATTATTGCCAGCGCTCCGAAACTTTCTGCACAGAATATTGCCTTTAACGAAGTAGCACGTCAGTCGATTTTGTCAGACCCAGATTTCCATAATGGCCGTTATCTGGAAAATGACAGCTATCCAAAACGTGGCCTGATTCTGGCGCGTATGGTCGGTCATATTACTTACCTGTCCGAAGAAGCCATGAAACAGAAGTTTGGCCGCGATTTGAAATCAGGCAAATTTATGTATGGCTTTGACGTTGAATTTCAGGTCGAAAGCTATTTGCGTTATCAAGGTGAGCAGTTCAGCCGTAACTTCGATGCCAATACCTATCTGATCATGACCAAGGCACTGGATTACTTTGATCCGTCGCGTGAATATGAACAGTCGCTCAAAAAAGCCATGGCCAATACCCAGTGCAAATTCCTGGTGGTGTCATTCACGACTGACTGGCGTTTTACTCCTGCCCGCTCGCAGGAAATCGTGGATGCCTTGATCAGCAATCACAAACCTGTGAGCTATCTGGATATTGATGCCGAACAGGGTCATGACTCTTTCCTGTTCCCTATTCCGCTCTATGTAAAATCTTTGCGTGCATTCCTGGGAGGTGAAGAACACCTGAAAGCAACACCAAAGGAGGCCGTATAATGCGTATCGATCAACAACTCGCTGAAAAGTGGATTAAGCCCGGTTCTAGCGTACTCGACCTTGGTTGTGGCGATGGTGAACTGCTGGCACAAATGAGCAAAAAGCACGATATTCGTGCATATGGATTAGAAATTGATCAGGAAAAGATTGCAATTGCAGTCAGTCGCGGGTTAAATATCATCCAGCAAGACTTAAACCTTGGTTTAAGCCGTTTTGCCGACCAGTCTTTTGACAATGTGGTCATGGCACAAGCTTTGCAGGCTGTAGATGCACCTGACGTATTATTGCGTGATATGGTGCGTGTGGGGAAACAGGCCATTATTACCTTTCCGAACTTTGCACATTGGAAGACCCGGTCTTTCTTGGCAATCAAAGGGAGAATGCCGGTTTCTGAAGCCTTGCCGTATATGTGGTATAACACCCCGAATATCCACTTATGTACATTTCGTGATTTTGAAGCACTTTGTGCGGAAAATAATATCAAAATTATTAATCGACTCGCTGTGAACGGGAATCAAGAAGATAGTTTGCTGAGCAAGCATCTCCCTAATCTATTTGGTGAAGTCGCAATTTATCGAGTGAGCGCGCTATGAAAAAATTATTATTAAGTACGACGCTACTGGCGGGACTTTTTGGCATGCAAGCCCATGCAGATTATGTTGCACCTAGTCCATCTGTTGCCAGTCAAGCGGCTCAGTATTCCATCATGGATATCAATAGTCTGACCAAAGCGGCGAAAGCCGGTCAGGCGGGTGCACAGTTTTATCTGGCCACCAAATACCAGTATGGTAAAGATATACAGAAAGATGAACGACAGGCCTTTGCCTGGTATAAAGCTGCTGCGGATCAAGGTCTGGCAGTTGCTCAGCTAAATGTCGGCCGTATGCTAGCCGATGGCATTGGTACCAGAAAAGATGAAGCGCTGGCGCGTCAGTATTTTGAAAAAGCGGCCAGCCGTGGCGATAACCGTGCCAGCTTTAACCTGGCAATGATGGAAGAGAAAAAGAAAAACTACATGGGCGCGTACCAGTGGTATGAACTGTCTACCCGTGATGGCATGCTCGACAATAAGGTAATTACGCTATCGGAAGGCAGAAAAACTGCCTTAGCGGCCAACCTGACCCAAGAGCAGATCCGTCAGGCGCGTGATCGTGCCGACAGATGGATTCAGGCACAATAAGCTGAATGGTATAAATAGCACCTTCGGGTGCTTTTTTATTGCCGCATATTCTTCATCCGTTGCTAAAATAGCACCCATTCTTTATCTAATAATGAGTTTTTGACATGGCTGCAACTGACTGGTTATCCCAAGGCACACTGGTATTGGCAAGTAATAACAAAGGTAAAATTGCCGAGTTTGAAAAACTGTTTGCCGAGCTACAACTGCCTGTTGAAGTCGTGGCCCAGGGCAAGTTGAATATCGAAGATGCGATCGAAGATGGTCTAAGCTTTGTAGAAAATGCGATTATTAAGGCTCGCCATGCTTCTAAAATTTCCGGAAAACCTGCTATTGCAGATGATTCAGGCATTTGTGTGCCGGTTCTTGGAGGCGCTCCCGGCATTTACTCGGCTCGTTATGCCGGCGAGCATGGCAACGATGCCGCTAATAATGAAAAACTGCTGGCCGATCTCAAACCCTTACGCCAAGAGGGTGACGCGATTGAAGGCATGTTTGTTTGTGTACTGGCACTGGTACAGCATGCTGAAGATCCTTTACCGCAAGTCTTTCAGGGTATCTGGCATGGGGAAATTCTGGAAGCTGCGCGTGGTGAAAATGGTTTTGGCTATGACCCGTTGTTCTGGTTACCGGAACTGGGGATTTCCAGTGCAGAAATGAGCAAGGAAGAAAAGAATAAAATCAGTCATCGTGGGCAAGCGATGCAGCTGTTTAAGAAGAGTTTGGAGAAGTAAGTTTCTCCTCTCATTACCCCCTCTCCCTTTGGGAAAGGGCTGGGGTGAGGGATTTTTAAAATACACCTCTCCCCTTGCGAAACAGCGTTTCTCATCTCCTAAAAGAAGAGGGAAAATCATCCTTCTAAAGCTTTTACATCCTCTCTAACTCTCTCCCTAGGGGTAAGAGGACCTTTTTATGTTTTTTATAATCCTGGCATCAACGCATGCACCACTGCCCCATATAAAGCAATCAAGATCGCGCTGGCCAAAGTCCCCGAAGCAATATATTTGGCGGAATGGCCCGTTCCCTGATAATGGGTTTCCAGTGCCACAATATTGGCTGCAGGCGGCAATAAGAAGAACATCAGCATCACCGCATAAGTCAGCGTCTGCTGTGGAATAGGTAAATAATAATAGGCGGCAACACACAGCAAAACCGCAAACAGCCCTCTATAAAAAATCAGTTGCAGACTGCGCATTAAATCGAAGCGGCTGATGCGCACGTTGCTTAGCCACATTCCCAGCACACACATGCCGCTAAAAGTCACCAGCACTTTATTGGCTTGATACAGTATCTCTATCCAAGGCACTTGCTGCCAGTGACTCAAATCCCAAAATGATAATAGCGCTGCCACCGACAGTGCCACCACAGGTGGTGAGAGCAGTACATTTTTTAAAATATAGCTACTATCTTGTCTGGCTTCACTAACTGCCATCACTGCAGAGACATTGCCAAACAAGGAACCACCAATATACAGCGCCACCACGGTACTGGTCGCTTGCGGTCCAAAAACCGCCAGTGCAAAAGGAATCCCCAGCCACGCCCCATTTAAATAACTCAGGCATAAGGCACGTAATTTATTTTTCAAGGTGAAATAAAATAGGGCAAAAAACAGACAGGAACAGAAAAAACCAAAGGCAATCAGCCACAAACTGCCCTCTTGATAAAACACCATGTTGTAGATAATCAGTACAGGAATCAGTACTCGGGCCAATAAAGACGCCAAGAGAGGTCGAATCGGTTTTAAATATTGCACACCCCAATAACCAATCAGAAAAGACAGGAGGGGAAGAATCAAGGCCATGACAATGCTGCTGAGATTTCCATATCAGGCTGTATGCTAGCACAGCATACTTTTCATTGAATTATGATTTTTTTTATATGAGTGATTCATTCCCCTGCTGCCGTGTCGGCAAACTGTCATCAAAGCGTCACCGCGCTGTCATACAAGCCTGCTGAGATAGGTACATGAAATATAGAGGATAAAATAATGGCAGGATTATCAATTTGGCATGTGCTGATTTTTGCAATTGTGGTGATTTTATTGTTCGGTACATCGAAACTTAAAAATCTGGGTAAAGACGTCGGCGGCGCGATTAAAGACTTTAAAAAATCAGTCAAAGATGAAGAGGCTGAACAGGTCAAGCTTGCAGAGCCACGCACCATTGATGCCCGGGTCAAAACTCCTGAACATTCGGTTAAAAGTTAAGAGTTCGCTATGCTCAATATTGGAATGACCGAGCTGCTGATTTTCGGAATTATTGCACTTTTGGTTCTTGGGCCAGATAAGCTTCCGGAAGCAGTACGTTTTGTCGGAACATGGTACGGCAAGATCAAGCGTATGGTGAGCAATGTTCAGAATGATCTTGATCGTGAATTGCGCCTGTCTGAGCTACGTGAACAGATGCAGGCTGAAATGCAACGGATTCAGGAACTGGAAGCCAAGATGCAGGCACAAATGACAGATTTGCAGCAGCCGATTGCAGCGGATCAATTAAAAATAAAACCTCTGTCTGCTCAGCCTTTGCTCAGCTATCAACCGGTGATACAGCCTGTATCCCCCGTGTATTTACCCAAGCCTACAGCAATTCAAACCGTGATTTCAGAACAACGCTATACAAAAATGAAGGTGGCCGTATGACATCCTTACCGACCACACCCGCCTCAAATGATTCTGCAGCGCTGAATCTTGAACAGATGCCGATTACCCAGCATTTGATCATCTTAAGAAAGCATCTGTTTAAAGTGGTTGCTGTCCTGATTGGCCTGTTTTTCTGCTTATTACCCTTTGCTAATCAGACTTATCAATGGTTGTCTGAACCGTTGCGTGCACAGCTACCTGCCAGTTCAACCATGATTGCCACGGATGTCACTGCAACCTTCATGGCACCTTTTAAGCTGAACTTCTTTGTCGCGCTGATGATCGCGATGCCGTTCATCCTGTATCAGCTCTGGACCTTTATTAAGCCTGCGCTGTATGCCAAGGAAAAGAGCCTGGCCTTGCCGCTTCTGATCGGCAGTATCGTACTTTTTTATACCGGCATCAGCTTTGCCTACTTTGTGGCATTGCCCTCGATTCTGCATTTTTTTATCAGTGTTTCGCCTGAAACTGTAGCCCCGATGACCGACATCAACAGTTATCTTAGCTTCTGTTTAAAGCTGTTTCTGGTCTTTGGTTTTACTTTTGAGATTCCCATTATTACCCTGGTTCTGATCTTGATTGGCGCAGTTTCGACCCAGACTCTGGTAGAGAAACGGCGCTTTATTATTGTGGGTTGCTTCTTTGTAGCAATGTTTGTGACGCCCCCGGATGCCCTGTCAATGATCATGCTGGCTGTCCCGATGTGGCTGCTGTTTGAACTGGGTTTGCTGGCAGGGAAACTGATTGAAAAACGTCGTTTAAAGACCGAATAATAATAATAATAACCAGCCAAAACAAAAAAAATATCGATTTACTCAGGCAGCTCTGGCTGTCTTTTTATTTTCTAAATTTCAATAAAATACTGATTTATTTAACTTTAATGCAACATTTTCTTAAGATTACTGTCACATCCCAGGCTTAAGGTATTGAAAACTTCTACATCACCAAGCACTTATTTTTTAATTGGGACTTTAAAATGAAAAACGAAGATATGATACCTTGCCAGGATCTGGTTGAAGACAGTAACAACTCAAATAACACGCACTTCCAAACGATTCTGGACCAATATACTAGCCGTCGTAGCTTTATTGCGAAAACTACAAGTGGGGCAATGGCATTAGCATTTGCGGCAACAGTAAGTGGTTGTTCAGATGATGATAATGATTCTGGTACTCCTGACAGTAATCCAACGACACCGCCAGACACCACCAGCCCAGATCAACATGCATGGAGTGACCTAAAAGCACGTCCGAATAAATTAGCCTTTGAGCCGGTTCGCAAGAATACCCAAAACTTCTTCAGTGTTCCTGAAGGTTATGAGCTTAAAGTATTGTATGCAGTAGGCGATCCAATCAACCCTGCTTATCCAGAAAAGACCGATACGACCTTAGCTTCTGGTGCCTCTTACCAGTTCCGTTCAGGCGATAACCATGATGGTATGAGCTTCTTCGGTATGCATCCAACCAACAAAAATTATGCTGCGAAAGAATCAACACAAGGTTTACTTGTTTTAAACCACGAATATCTACAACAATCTCAGCTCCATACACCAGAAGGTACAATTACCATCGATGGCGTACGTCCAGAAGATCAGGTACTCCGTGAAGTGAATGCGCATGGTGTTTCTGTTATTGAGATCAGCAAAGATGCAAATACACAAGACGTTAAAATCAACTTAAATTCTAATTTTAACCGTCGTATCACTGCAGCAACCGAGATGGAAATTAATGGACCAGCGCGTGGTTCTGACCTCGTCAAAACTATTTTCTCACCAGATGGAACATTGACTCGCGGTACCTTTGCCAACTGTGGTAATGGTTATACGCCATGGGGAACTTACTTAACGGCTGAAGAAAACTGGAGTGGTTATTTCGCTCGTCAAGCCAACGACACCCGCGCTATTGCAAAAGAAGAAATTTCATTATCTCGTTATGGTCGTGGTGGTACTGATGCCCGTTCGTCTCAATACCGCTGGAATACTCCTGTTGCTGAATTAACCGGTGATAAAGGACTTTATGATCGTTGGGATATTTCAGTTAAAGGCGCAAATGCTTTAGCAGATTATCGTAATGTCATGAATACTTGTGGCTTCATTGTAGAAATTGATCCATTTAGCGCGACTACACGTCCAGTTAAACGTACTGCACTGGGTCGTTTTGCACACGAAGACTGCCGCTGTAGCAACCCTATTCCGGGTCAGCCATTAGCGTTCTATATGGGTGATGACGCGACCGGCGAATATATCTATAAATTTGTTTCTGAAGCCGTCTGGGATCCGAAAGACGTCAATGGTGGTTATACTGCTGGTGATAAATACATGGATAAAGGGACATTATATGTCGCTAAATTCAATGATGACGGTACAGGTGAATGGCTAGAACTGACTCATGGCAAAAATGGTTTAACTACTGCCAATGAAATCTATCCATTTGCAGGCCAGGATGACATCGTCATCAATGCCCGTCTTGCTGCTGACCATGTTGGTGCGACCAAAATGGACCGTCCAGAATGGGTTGCCGTGAATCCCGAAAATGGTGAAGTGTATGTAACCTTAACCAACAACAGCAACCGTGGTCGTGCATATGAAACTGATGCTGCCAACCCACGTAGCTACATCGACTTTAAAGGTTCAAGCGCCAGCAATTCAGGCAATATGAATGGTCATATCATTCGTTTCAGTGAAGCTAAAAATACAGTTACAGCGACAAGTTTTGCTTGGGATATTTTCCTGTTCGGTGCAGAAGCACGTGCTGCCTCTAACATCAACCTGTCAGGTCTGGATGATTTAAATGACTTCTCCAGCCCGGACGGCATGTGGTTCGATCCGCGCGGGATTCTGTGGATTCAGACCGATGATGGTCAGTACACCGATGAAACCAACTGTATGATGCTGGCAGCACTTCCGGGTACTGTGGGTGATGGTGCTAAAGTGATTGCCGCCAGTACCAAGGCAGAAGGACAGGAAACCTTTGTTGGTGCCAAACTCAGTAATGATCGTGTTCGTCGCTTTTTGACTGGTCCATCGGGTTGTGAAATTACCGGCGTGACTATTACCCCGGACTACAAAGCGATCTTTGTCAACGTTCAGCATCCAGGGGGTGCATGGCCAGCCAACCAAAGCGAGCGTTATAGCCGTTTAGGCAAAGTACCTCGCTCTGCGACTGTGGTCATTACCCGTAAAGATGGCGGTGCCATTGCGGGTGAAGCTTTGGAACAAGCGACCGTATAAAAAGCTGTTATTCAAAAATGCCGACTTCTAGTCGGCATTTTTTATATCCGGTGATTATTTCAGGCTAATTATTTTCTCAATAGTTTGACCTGCGGTCGCACCTTGTTGTGACTTCTCGATCCAGTGCCATCGTCCCTGCTGCATTCTCAAAAAATTGGAGCATCGGGTGCCATAGGCCGGACTCTGAATAAAAGTCGAAGACAGCAGCTGTTCCATTTCCACGGAGATGCCGGTATCTGGCAGAAGTTCAGGAATCACCTTACGTTCATCTTCCAGAATATCCCAGACTGCATGACACAAATCTGCTTCTGCGATCTCCTGGTGTTGCAGCATCGGTAAAAATTCCTGGGTAAAGCGTTTACGTAAATGTCGGGTCTTGTACCAGTCTTCACTCATCAGGCCATTCGAAACCACATAGACGCCATGGGCCAGTACTTGTGGTGCTTCACCGCGATTGCTCATATACACCGCCTGATCTTGATCGCCGATAAACAGGTTAAAGCCGGCATAGTCACACTGGCGTTGTTCCAGATCTTGAGCAAAACGAATCGGCGTTAAGTCAGAATCTAAAAAGTTCTGGATGATATGTCCACGTGAAGTCGGATAATGCCCTTTGTCCTGCCCATCACGAAAATTGGTAATCACCGCCCAGCGACTGGAAGCCGTAATCCCCATCCAGGTGCCGCCCGACTGTAGATCCTGTCCGGCAATTATCGGACTATTCTCCCATTCATGCAGCTCCTGCGTAGGACGCTGATAGAACTCATCCCGATTTGAAATCAGACATAATGAGCTCTGATCCAGAACCCGCCAAGCCAATGCCACGATACACATAATTTACGCTCTCGATCTTTACACATTGAATGTACAACATTTTTCTTTGCTTTAAGCTAAAATCTGTGCAAAACAGAATCACAAGGAACAGGAATGCTCACCTATCCCAATATTGATCCCGTCGCGATTTCGCTCGGGCCCTTACAAGTCCACTGGTATGGACTGATGTACTTACTGGCATTTTTATTTGCCTGGGGATTGGCGACGTTTCGCGCCAAACAACGTGGCTGGACACCGGATATGGTGTCTGACCTGATTTTCTTCGGTGCACTCGGTGTGATCATCGGTGGCCGTGTCGGTTATGTCTTCTTCTACGGTTTTTCTCAGTTCCTGGCCGATCCTTTATGGCTGTTCCAGATCTGGACCGGCGGTATGAGTTTCCATGGCGGTTTCCTCGGGGTCATTCTGGCCATGTTGTGGTGGTGCAAGAAATATAAGATGACCTGGTTCCAGACTCTGGATTTTATCGCACCTTGCGTACCGACAGGCTTGATGTTTGGCCGAATTGGTAACTTTATTGGTGGCGAACTGTATGGCCGTCAGGTCACCGACCCAAACTTTGCCTGGGGCATGATCTTTCCGATCGATCCGCTGCAACTGGTTCGTCATCCATCTCAACTCTATCAGGCACTATGTGAAGGCCTGATCCTGTTTATTATACTGTGGTGGTTCAGCTCGAAGCCACGTCCACGTATGGCAGTTTCTGCGCTGTTCCTGATCGGTTATGGCTTGGCACGTTTTGTGGTTGAATTCTTCCGTGAGCCGGACAATGGCCAACTGTTTATTGGCTGGATGAGCAAAGGACAATTCCTGAGCCTACCAATGATCCTGATTGGCTTGTGGATGATGTGGTATGCCTATCAGAAGAAAATATATGACTGGGGTCCACAAAAAAATAGCTGAGAAAATCGCGTAATTTAGCGAGGCAAAGGCCTCGCTTTTTTATACTCAAAATATGCTAAAGTGCCGATTATCTCTTCTATTCTTTCATCATTATGCTTGAGTTCTGGTTTAATCCGCAGGTATCTGTTCTCAAAAAACTGTTGATCTTTATTGTGATTGCAGCGACAGCTGCAGGCTTGTACTGGATGGAACCACTGCCCTTAGATTCGATTCTGATGTTTGTCGGTACCGGCATCATTTTTCTGATCTGCCGTTACTGCAAAATCCACTTTTCCAGCAAAAACCCGACCGGTTTGCTGTATAGATTACTGACCTGGATTCCAATTGCCTTATTGATTGCTTTAGTTTTTATGAATATGCAACAGGGTGAAATCCTGATTCCGGGTGCACAAGGCATTGCATTTATGGCACTGGCGATTTGCCTGTTTTCTCCACTATCCCTGCTCAATCAGAACAAATCAGATTCGGGTTCACCCCATGCTTGAATTTTGGTATTCGGAACGCTGTAGCCGTCAAATCAAACTCATCGTTGTCATCGCGACCTGTATTTTTATTTATGCGGCATCGACTGTGGACCAGTTAGATCCAGTATTTGTTGGGGTGAGTTTAGCGATTGGAATTGTCGTACATTTACTGCACCATTTTCGCCTGAAAATCTCAAAATCCAATCCCTATGCAAATGGCTTTAGCGCCTTGAGCCGGGTCATTCCCATCATTGCCTTAATTACCCTGTTTGGCTATTTGCCAGAACAGCACCAGCAATGGGGCAAATTTGCCTTGGGTCTGCAATGTCTTGGCTTTGCCGCGATTGGATTATTTATTGTTTCAATCTATGAAAGCCGTGCGAAGCGTTTTGAGGACTGATCACTTCGCAGTGTTTTCTTAGAAGTAAGTTTCCAGACGATAGTAACTATAAGTCACGTTTTTATTGCGATAAACCGCATGATCTCGCTGTTTAAAATCTGATACCCAGGCACTACCTGAATAAGCCGCGATATGTCCATATTTATGTCCCTGAGTACGGTCAATAATATAGATATCGCCTTTTTTCGGCCGATCAAAAGAAGCATTAATTTTCTTATAACCCAGCTGCATCAGGGTACTTCCCCAATCTGCCGCTGCGACCGGATGATTCACAATTTTCGCACCAGAAGATTGCAGACCGACACGAATACTGCGCGCACATTTCTGTGTACTGGTATTTCGGGTAATGCCTTGCAGATAACTGGTAAATTTCTCGATATTGATACGATGGCCATTGCTTACGCCTGAAGCGTTACGGACAGTGGCTTTTTGGGATGACTTTTTAGGTCTTTGCTCCGATTGGGAACGCACCATGATATTCGCTTGGACAGGAGCATATACTTCGCTCATGTTTACTTGATGATCATAGATCATGCCTTACCAACCGCTCCTCGCCTGTAATTTAGGCTTTCATATTGTTAACAAGCCGAGAATACTAGTCGTTTAAATGTTATCTTTCACATTAAAAATGTAAATAAATTTGTCTATTTTTCCGGCATTCAAATTAAGCCGTTCTTTCTCATACAGTTACAAAACCCATCATCTTTGCAAAAAAAATGTAAAGCAAAGCCAATTCCAATGCCTTGCAAAGCTTTTTCAGCCTGAAATACGCAAAATGAGTCCTTATCTTTTTCTACTCAAACGTGTGGGTTTAATCTGTAGCTCGGCCATTTTCAGATAACATTTCACCACATGATTACATCATTTTGAGCTTTACCGCCTGTATTACACTGATGCGGCATTTTTAAACCTTGAACTAAACGGAGAAGAAAAATGAGTCAGACTTTAAGTACCGTTTCAAATTTTAATTTAGAACAATATTTAAGTACCTGGTATGACATTGCACACTTGCCGATGAAGCGCCAACCTGAAGACAGCACCGATATTTCTGCGGTATAGAGCTTGAATGAAAATGGCAAGGTGGATGAAGCCATTGCTGAAGCGATCATTGTCGATGCAGAACATGCCAAGCTTGAAATCAGATTTTTACCTGAAGGCTTGCATGGGATCCCGTTTACCAAGGGCGATTATTGGGTCTTAAAAATCGATCCGGATTATCAGACGGCACTCGTGGGCGAGCCAAATAAAGAATATTTATGGTGATTACATCGCGACACCAGTCTGGACGAAGCGACTCAACGCGAATATTTAAGTTATGCAGCACCCTTAGGTTATGATCTGTCTGATCTGATTCATACAGCGCATACTGGCCACAAAACCGCTTAAATTACAATCAAAAGACCTCCATCAGGAGGTCTTTTTTATTCTCAATTTGGACGATGAAAGCTCATCAAAAAATGCTATGATGTGCGCAATTTAAATTGTCCCTTTCGACAGAAAATTGATTATAAAATAATCCGTTCTGCTGTTAAAACGGCAATTTTCAACAGATTCAAATAGAGAGAACTATGCGCCAATATCTTGACCTTTTACAACATATCCTCGACAACGGCGGCGATAAAGGCGACCGTACCGGTACAGGTACACGTTCGGTATTTGGTCATCAGATGCGCTTTGATCTTTCCCAAGGTTTTCCTTTACTCACCACCAAAAAAGTTCATTTCCGTTCTATCGTGATTGAACTGTTGTGGTTCCTGAAAGGTGATACCAATGTTCAGTATTTAAAAGACAATAAAGTCTCGATTTGGGATGAATGGGCGACCGCAGAACAGACTGCACGTTTTGGCCGTCCTGAAGGCGAACTGGGTCCAGTTTACGGCCATCAATGGCGTAATTTTGGGGCCAGCAAGAATGCAGACAATAGCTATAATCAGGACGGTTTTGACCAGATCAAATGGTTGATCAATGAAATTAAAACTAATCCGAATTCGCGTCGTCTGATCGTGTCCGGCTGGAACCCGAATGAAGCGGGTCAGGTCGCCTTACCCCCTTGCCATACCTTGTTCCAGTTCTTTGTACACAATGGAAAATTGTCTTGTCAGTTATACCAGCGCAGTGCCGATGTATTCTTAGGTGTTCCATTTAATATTGCCAGCTATGCTTTGTTGACGCATATGATCGCGCAAGTCTGTGATCTGGAAGTGGGTGACTTTATCTGGACTGGTGGCGATACTCACTTATACAGCAACCACTTCGAGCAAGCACAGTTACAGCTCAGCCGTGAGCCATTAGGCCTTTGTAAATTAAAACTAAATCCTAAGATCAAAGACCTGTTCGATTTCAAATTTGAAGATATCGAAATTGTCGGTTATGAATCTCATCCAGGAATTAAAGCCCCTGTCGCTGTTTAATTTTCTTTATTATAAAGTTCCCTCTCCTCCTAGGAGAGGGCTAGGGAGAGGTCTTTTACCACGCGTGAATCGCCAACTCCTTTCAAAATATATTTCCGTCCCTAAAGCGTGTAGGCAATCAATATAGATTTTTAACCTTTCTTTCGTACCAGTAAAAAATTACACGAAGGACTTTGGGCTTTATAAGAAGGATTCAATACATGTCATTTCAAGATTTAGAAGTTGTACACGTCGTTGCCATGGATCAGCAGCGTTGTATCGGCAAGGGCAATGACCTACCTTGGCATATCTCTGCCGACCTGAAACACTTCAAGGAAATCACCCAAGGCGGTGTGGTGGTGATGGGTCGCAAGACACTAGAATCGATGGGACGTACCTTGCCTAAACGGGTGAATTGGGTCATTACCCGTGATCCAGACTGGGCATTTGCAGGCACCAAAGTCGCTTATAGCATTGAAGATGCGCTGAGTCAGGCCGTTGCAGATGTAAAGGCTTCAGAAAAACCTGAAACCATTTTCATCATTGGTGGTGGTGAAATCTTTAAACAGACTATGGATATTGCAGACCGTCTGGAACTGACCCATGTCGAACTAGATGTACAGGGCGATGCCTATTATCCAGCGATTCCAGCAGAATTTAAAAAAGTCGCTGCCGAGCAACATATCGAAGACAAAACAGGCATTGCTTTTGAGTTCGCAACCTACAGAAAATAAAACCTATTTCTCATGAAAAAGTGATGATGCAGGGACGCGAATACATCTCCAGACATTGGAGTCTGTGGCTACTGGGCAGCCTGTTTACTTTATTCGTCCTTCTGTCGAGCCTGTGGTTCAGCCTGATGCTCTGGGTTCATCAACCCCTCGGAAAAATCGGCAGCTTGATGCTGATTGGACTCTGGCTGACCTTTGCGCTGGTCGTTCTCGGGATTTATTTCACCCGGCATCTGATCTCCCGCCAAGTGGATAGCGTTCTTTATCTTCTGGCCTTTTTATTCTGTCTGCTGGGATATTTCAGTCTGGAAGCGCGTCAGGATCGAGAGTGGAATCCTGAGGTTTCCCAGCTTCTGCATTATGAGCAGCAAGGCGATCAGGTCACTTTGCACAATATCCGCAACTTTGACTGGCAGGCCAATGGTCACTATATCGAACGCTGGGAAAGCCGTAGTTTTGACCTGAATCAGATTACTGGCGTGAACATCATTACTTCCTACTGGATGGGCCCTAAAATTGCCCATACCTTGGTCAGCTTCGATTTTGCCAATCAAAAGCCACTCACCTTCTCGATTGAAATCCGTAAGGAAAAGAATGAAGAATTTTCAGCAATTGGTGGCTTTTTCCGTAAATATGAACTGAGTCTGGTCGCATCGGATGAAAAGGATATTGTCTATACCCGTAGCAATGTCCGTGGTGAACAGGTCTACTTTTTCCCGGTAAAGATGCCGCAAGCTCAGGCCAAAGCGCTATTCAAGGAATATCTGCGTCAGGCCGATGAACTGGCCCAAAAGCCAAAATGGTATAATACCCTGACCAGTAATTGCACCACACTGGTCTTTGATATGGTTCAGGCGGTATCGCAACAACAGCTACCCTCAGATTACCGGCTGCTGGCCTCCGGCTATTTACCAAATTATCTCTATGACCTGAAAGTACTGGAGCAGTCTTGGGATATGCGCACCTGGTATCAACGCGCGCATGTCAATCCACGCGTAGAACACACCGCTAATCTGTCCAGTCAGGACTATTCACGACTGATCCGGCAGGGCCTGCCGAAACCCGACATGCGATAACTGTGTAGCAAATCCACTTCAATAAAGATACAAAATCAACTGGAACCTTGATCATTTTTTTGTTTATATACAAATAGCTAGTCAATGATCAGAGTATCTCTCATGCTAAAAAAATTAACTGCAATCGCGATTTTAGGCTCGGTTTTAACGGTCATGGGCTGCGAAACTGTGCCTAATACAGCCACGACACAAACCGCGAATCATTTACAACTTTTGCAAAATCGTACCTGGATTGCGACCCAGATTGGTAATACTGAAATCAAGACTGCGCCAACCGCACGCAATGTTCCAAGTCTGCAATTTGATGCCAGTACCCAGCGCGTTTCAGGTTCAGATAGCTGTAACCGGATTATGGGCAGTTACACAGCAGCGAAAGACACGCTGACCCTGAGCCAAATGGCCACTACCCGTATGGCTTGCATGAACAACGATCAGCTTGATCAGAAATTTAATGAAGCTTTAGCCAAAGTGACGCATTATCAAGTATTTGGTAAAACCTTAAAATTACTGGATCGCCATGGAAATCTCTTGATCCAGCTGGAAAGTGCTGTTCAGCCGCGTTAATACTTCCCTACAAAAAGCCTGTATGGACAGGCTTTTTTATCTTTCATACTGATGAGCTGGAATTTAACCATCAGCCCGATTGAGTTATTTAATTGAATGAGGAATCAACCATGCAACAGGCACTTTTCGGTGGGGGATGCTTTTGGTGTACTGAAGCCGTATTTTTACAGATCCAGGGGGTTCAGCAGGTCGTCAGTGGCTACGCAGGTGGGCATACAACTGAGCCAAACTACGATGATGTCTGCGGGGGCAATACCGGCCATGCTGAAGTCATTCTGATCGATTTCGATGAAAACCAGGTTAACTATAACCAGTTGCTTGATGTATTTTTTGCAACCCATGATCCGACCACGCTAAACCGTCAGGGCAATGATGTCGGCACCCAGTATCGTTCTGTGATTTATTATCTGAATGATGAACAGCAGCAACAGGCGCAGCAGGCGATCGATGCTCTGAAAGCCGATGGCATCAATATGGTGACTGAACTCAGTCCTGCTCCGACTTTCTATCCGGCGGAAGACTATCATCAAAACTTCTTTGCCAAGAACCCGACCCAGGGCTATTGTAATTTTGCCATTCCTCCAAAATTGAATAAATTACGCAGCAAATTTACGACCCTCTTAAAAACCCATTAAGTTTCATGAAAAATGGGCATAAAAAAAGCGACTGCAATCAGTCGCTTTTTTTATTACCTAAATCTTAGTTATCAGTTGCAAAAGCAATATCGCTGAGTCCGGCTCCACTCGCACGCGACATGACTTGCGCCACAGAGTCATAACGTGATTCTTTATCCGCTTTCAGCACAATGGTCGGCTGACGTTCAGCTTGGCCCGCTTCATTAAAACGGGTTTCAAGCTGTTCTAGCGTCAATACATCGCCATTCCAGGCAATGTCACCTTCGGCATTGATGCTGATCGTGACATTTTCAGGCGGCAGATCGATAATCTCCGCAGTCGTTTGTGGCAAGGTTAATGGAATTGATGGGTTCGCAACGGTCGCTGTCACCAGAAAGATGATCATCAATACCAACATAATGTCGATGAGAGGAATGAGGTTCATCTCATTCATGCCTACATCGTTGTCTTCACCCAGTTGAAAAGCCATTAAGCTTGACCTCCCACGAGACTCTGTTGTGTTACTTTTTCATCAGACTTTTTTGCAGCAGATTCCTGTTGCAGCATGGTATCAATCAACAGACCGTGTGCCTGATCTTGTAATTCATGAGCCAAGCCACGATTAGCACGGACACAGATGTTATAAGCCAGTACCGCGGGAATTGCGACTGCCAGACCTAAGCCGGTCATAATCAAGGCTTCACCGACTGGGGTTGCCACTTGTGCCAGACCAGCCTGACCACTTTTACCAACAGCAACCAGCGCATGGAAGATACCCCATACCGTACCGAATAAACCAACGAACGGTGAAATTGAGGCAATCGTACCCAGAACTGATACACCTTTTTCGGCATTGGCTTTCTCTGCTGAAATCTGGCGTAACAGCGCCTGTTCTGCCACTGCTTTACGCTGTTCAAAGCCCAAAGGAGCCAGTTTGGTTTTCAGTTGTTCCAATGCTTTAGATAACTGAGCATAGGCAATCTGTTTCAGCTGGCGAGTGCCCATCAAACGCAGCACAAAAATGGTCCATGTCGCAATCGACATTGCCAATAACACGAAATACAGTGTTTTACTGACTGCATCAGCGTGTTGCCAATAAACTGAAAAGTTCATATTCGAACTCCTAATGGGTGAGCCGTTATTTAACCTGAAAATCGAAAGGCTGTTCCACACGGGTTGGATAAGCCACACCATTTTCAACATATTTGGTGAGTTGTGCACGACGTACCGCAGCTTCTACTTTGCGCGTTACCGCCGGGCTACAACTTGAATTTCGTGCAGTCGCAGAGACCACTTTACCCTGCTCATTCGCCGAAACGTCTACCACCAGCGAACAGGCTGATTTTAATTCACCTGCAGAGAGTGAGACTTTTGGTGAACGCTGCCAGGACACGCCCCCACCAATCGATACACTTTTCGGGGTTGGCGGCGCAGCAGGTGCTGGCGGTGCCACAGGCGCAGGTGGCGCGACCGGAGCAGGTGCCGGTTTAACTTTAGTTTCAGTGACCACTGTCGGCACGACCGGACTTGGGGTTGGTTTTGCTTCAACTGGCGGTGCTTTGACTACTTTTGGCGCTTCAGCCTTTTTCACCTGCTCGATTTTTTCTACTTTTTTCGGTGGTGGTGGCAGCGGTTTATCGACAATTTTGACTTCTTTAGGCTTAGGCGGCTCTTTTTGTGGCTCGGCCTTCGGCTTTGGCGGTAAAGGTTTTGGCGCTTCCTGGAGTTTAACAAAGCGCACTTTTAAGGGTTGCTTATCAATGGGTGTCAGCTCAGGTGCTTTCATCTGGCTGATCGCATATAACACACCCACATGCCCAACCAGTACAGCCGCCACGATAGAGATGACTTTCTTTTTCATCTGATTCGGCGGTGTAGGCATTTGGGGCGCAGCAACTTGACTCATTAAATCTATTACCTTGAGGAGATGATGTGGAACAAACTATCAAGCTCATCGGTTAGCACAATTAAAGTATGCCAATAATAAATGAGAAGTGTTTTCATTTGCAACCGCTAATCCTACCTTTGACTGACTTTTTTTGCATCAAAACAAAAAAGGCACACTAAAAGTATGCCTTTTTAAAACTCAATGCAAGTCTTATTGGAACACGACAGTCTTGTTGCCATCGACAATAATACGGTCTTCCAAATGCCATTTTACCGCACGGGCCAATACATTACGTTCTACGTCCTGACCGAGTTCACGTAACTGCTCAACAGTAAAGTCATGGTTCACGCGCTCCACATCCTGCTCAATAATCGGACCTTGATCCAGATCAGCAGTCACATAGTGCGCAGTTGCACCGATCAGCTTCACGCCTTTTTCATAGGCCTGTTTGTACGGATTGGCACCTACAAAAGCCGGCAGGAAAGAATGGTGAATGTTGATCACTTTCATTTCCCACTTGCTGACAAATTCTTCATCCAGAATCTGCATATAACGCGCCAGCACCAGTAAGTCATTGCCCTGCATCAACTGGTCGATTTCTGCATAAGCTTCAGGTTTGTTGTCTTTGGTCACCGGCACGACTTCGAATGGAATGCCAAAGTTTTCAACTGCTTCGCGTAAAGTCTCGTGATTCGATACCACTTTGGTAATTTCACAAGGTAGGCCACCACGCGCATGACGCCATAACAGCTCAAGCAAGGCATGATCGACCTTAGACACCAGAATACCGACTTTTTTCACGTCACTGACCAGAGCCAGACGCCATTGCATGCCATAGCGTTCTGCCACATTCGCTGCAAAAGTCTGGATAATACTTTCTTTACGACTTTGAAGATTATCTAATTCAAATTCAACGCGCATGAAGTAACGTCCGCCCTGCGCTGCTGTCGCATATTGGTCAAGCGCAGTAATGTTGGCACCTTGATGATACAAGAAGCTCGAAACAGCCTGCACGATGCCCGGCTTGTCTTCACAAGTAATCAATAAACGTGCGGTGTTAGCAGTCGTCATATTCATGTTGGTTTAAGTCACTAATCAGTTAAATTAAAAATAAGCCGAGTATTCTAGCGCGTTTCCTGGATATTCTGAATAGTTTGTTCAGATTCAGAATCTTTAGATGACGACAGGCTGGCAAAAAGTTCCGAAGAGCCCAAACTACTCAATAAACCTTCATAGGTTTGACGACTTTCACCACGTAAATACGCCCCTTCCAGGAATACCATTTGACGGAGTGCCTGCCAGACCCATTTTTCTTCCAGCGTATTGGAATCGGTTAAATGACCTGACATATACAGGAAGTTGGTCCAGTTGGTCAGTACAATCCACAGGTTAATGATCAGGGCTTCAATTTCTGAATCGGTCATGTCCATCAGGCCTGCATTAACAAAGCCTTTATAAATTTTCTGGCCCTGCTGCATCACCTGTCCGGCAAAGCGTGGATACATCTTGCGAAAATCTTCGTTATTTTCTACCAGATGATAGACATCACGATGCAGGAAACGGTAAGCCCATAACTGGCTGCTCAGTACCTGAAAATAATGCACCTTGTCATTGGCATCCAGCGCACGGTCATCCGGCAGCGCCAGCATTTCCAGGGTCTGGTGCTGGTACTGTTCCATCAATTCTTTAATAATTTCATTTTTATTGCGGAAATGATAATACAGGTTACCCGGGCTCATGCCGAGTTCAGCCGCAATGTGATTGGTGGTTACCGATCGTTCGCCACGCTCGTTAAACAGCTGCAAACTGAGCTGCAAGATACGCTCTTTAGTTTTTAAGGTTTTGGTTTGGGACATCCTAAAATAACCATTCAGTTCATGCATTAGCAGGCTAACACACAAAGTCACTTGACTAATTAGAGTATTTGCTCTAAAAATTAATTAATCGATTTTTGAATAATGGTAGTGCGGCATGAACAGTCACACAAAAACAACATCAATGACACCACATTTTTTTGATAGCCAATATCTGAATGAAGTCTTGGCGCAACAAAAACACGCTTACTTACACTACCCTCTGCCGACTGCAAAGGAACGTATCGATCGTTTAGCTCGACTTAAGCGTATCTTAGTTAAGTATCAAGATCAATTTGCTGATGCAATTAATCAGGACTATGGTAACCGTTCAATCGGGGAAACCAAGATTGGTGAACTGCTCACCTGTCTGGAACATATCAAATATTACAGCAAAAACCTGACCCGGTGGATGAAACCTTCCAAGCGTCATGTGGGCATTATTCATCAGCCGGCTAAAGCCTGGGTACAATATCAGCCTTTGGGCGTGGTTGGGATTATCGCACCATGGAACTATCCGCTGTTGTTGTCGATTGGTCCTCTGATTTGCGCACTGGCTGCCGGCAACCATGCCATGATCAAAATTTCCAGTGCATCCGCTGCCTTTGGTGAAGTTTTAGAAAAAGCTTTGGCTGAAGCCTTTCCTAAAGAATTGGTCGCTGTGGTGAATGGTGGCGGTGTGATTTCAGATGCTTTCTGCCGTTTGCCTTTCGATAAACTGATTTTCACCGGCTCAACTGCGGTCGGTAAAACCGTCATGGCAGCCGCTGCCGAAAATCTGGTGCCGGTGATTCTGGAACTGGGCGGTAAATCTCCGGTACTGGTGCATCCGTCGATTGATCTGCGTGATGTGGCACAGCGGATTGCGGTGGGCAAACTCTGGAATGCCGGTCAGACCTGTGTAGCGCCAGACTATATGTTCCTGCCTCGCGGGAAAACTGCCGAGTTCATTGATCACTTTAAAGCCTGTGTCGAAAGCATGTATCCGGATATCACCCATAATCAGGATTACACTTCGATTATCAATGATAAACAGTATAACCGTCTGCAAGGTTATCTGGATGATGCACGCGAACAGGGTGCGCAAGTCATTGAAATTAATCCGCGCAGTGAAAACTCGGCTGATCTGCGCAAGATTGCACCGACCATCGTGACCAATGTCACCCCGATGATGCAGATCATGCAGCATGAAATCTTTGGTCCGCTGTTACCGATCATGGAATATGATCAAATTGACGATGTCATCGACTTTATTAATAGCCGTCCACGCCCACTTGCTTTATACTACTTCGACTTTGATCAGGCGCGTGCCGATTATGTCGCACAGCGTACCCATTCAGGGCATTTCGGGCAAAATACGGTACTGACCCATGTTGCGCAGGACGATCTACCATTTGGGGGTGTCGGTGCATCAGGTATGGGTAAATACCATGGCCCAGAAGGCTTCTTCAGTTTGTCGCATGAACGCTCAGTAATGTCGAATCCAAAGCTGTATAGCTTGAAATACATTCTGCCACCGTTTAATAAACCGATTCACAAGCTGATTTCGAAGACACTTCTCCGCTAAATGATCAAGGCATGAGCTATCGATATAGTTCGTGCCGCGTTTTGACGAAAATCGCTTGTCTTTTAAGCGCATTTTTGATATAAAACGCCCCTTGAATGATTTCAATCCGTTTATTTTTGACTGGCCATACAGATTTGCTGTTGGCTAAATCAATGGAGTTACACCATGTCTAAGGTTTGCCAAGTTACCGGCAAGCGTCCAGTCGTTGGTAACAACGTCTCACACGCCAACAACAAAA
Source organism: Acinetobacter sp. USHLN143 (assembly GCF_037145695.1). GTDB lineage: Bacteria > Pseudomonadota > Gammaproteobacteria > Pseudomonadales > Moraxellaceae > Acinetobacter > Acinetobacter fasciculus. Next base: position 20,328 of record NZ_JBBCWZ010000004.1, on the reverse strand, counting down.
CTAAGCGCCGGTTCGAGCCGAACCTGCACCACCACCGTTTCTGGTTAGAAAGCGAAAAACGTTTTGTACGTCTTCGTTTAACCACTAAAGGTATGCGTATTATCGACAAATTGGGCATTGAAAAGGTTGTTGCTGACCTACGTGCTCAAGGTCAAAAGATCTAAGGAGTCTGAACCATGCGTGATAAAATTCGCTTAGTTTCTTCAGCTGGTACAGGTTATTTCTATACCACGACTAAGAACAAACGTACTATGCCGGAAAAAATGGAAATCAAAAAATTTGATCCAAAAATCCGTCAACACGTAATCTTCAAAGAAGCTAAAATCAAATAATTTTAGTTTCTTTAAAAAAACGACCTTTGCGGGTCGTTTTTTTTTGCACTTTTTTTATCCGGCTTGATAAACTTTCTGCATGTTTTGGCACTTTTTGTGCTTATTTCCCAGCAAACCTAGCTAAAGGAGTATTTAGTGCCACATGACGTAGAGCTCATTATATTACTGGCTGTTGGTTTTGGCTTAGCTTTGGTCTTTGGCTATCTCGCTGCACGGCTACGTCTCCCCCCTTTGATCGGCTATCTCATTGCCGGCATTCTGATTAGCCCCCACACGCCCGGTGTGGTCGGTGATATTCATCTGGCCAACCAGTTGGCAGAGTTAGGCGTCATGTTCCTGATGTTTGGTGTCGGGATGCATTTTTCCCTGAACGATCTGATGCAGGTACGCCGGATTGCCCTGCCTGGTGCGATTTTACAGATTGCGGTTGCCACCTTGCTCGGGGTCGGAGTTTCGATGCTGTGGGGCTGGAGCTTTGGCTCAGCGCTGGTCTTCGGCCTAAGCTTGTCCTGTGCCAGTACCGTGGTGCTACTCAAAGCGCTTGGTGATCGCGGCCTGCTCGATTCGATCAATGGCCGGATTGCCGTTGGCTGGTTGCTGGTCGAAGATCTGGTCATGGTCTTGGCGCTGGTACTGTTACCTGCCACTGCGGTGCTTTTAGGTGGGCAAGCGCTGGAAGGCGCAAGCGATGAGAATATCTGGCTCACCTTAGGGATTACCCTGCTCAAAGTCGCAGGCTTTATTGCCTTCATGCTGATTATTGGTAAACGCCTGATTCCGATGATCATACAGGTGGTGGCACGTCTCGGTTCACGTGAGCTGTTTACCTTAACCGTGGTGGCTGCTGCTGTTTCGATTGCCTTTGGTGCCTATAAAGTCTTTGGCGTGTCGATGGCACTGGGTGCTTTCTTTGCCGGAATGGTGGTGAAAGAGTCCGATTTTAGTCATCGTGCCGAAGAAGAAACCTTGCCACTGCGTGAAATTTTCTCGATTTTATTCTTTGTTTCCGTCGGCATGCTGTTTGATCCGCGCATTTTGCTGGAACAGCCTTTACATGTACTGGCCGTGGTCGGGATTATCATGATTGGCAAGACTATTGCCGCCATGGCACTGGTGCTGTTCTTTCGCTATCCGATCAATACCGCCTTAACCGTCGGTGCTTCTCTGGCACAGATTGGTGAGTTCTCCTTTATTTTGGCTGCACTCGGTGTTTCACTCAACCTGCTTTCGCTGGAAGGTCAAAACCTGATTCTGGCAGGTGCCTTAATTTCGATTACGCTTAATTCCTTTATCTTTTCCGCAATTGAGCCAGTACAGAAATGGATTCGGGAACGCTCGACCCTGGCACGTTTACTGGAACGCAGTGGTGACCCTCTGGCAATGTTACCCGATGAAGTCTCACAGGATTACCTGCGCGATCAGGTGGTGATTATTGGCCATGGTGAGGTCGGTCGTCGCATTACCCGCTCATTGATGGAAGAAAACATCAAGGTGGTCATTGCCGAAGAAAACCGTGACATCGTCGAAAATCTGCGTGAAAAAGGTATTGCTGCGGTGTCTGGTGTTGCTACTGAAGCCGGGGTCCTGATTCAGGCACATATTCAGCATGCGCGCTTACTGGTCATTTCCCCTATGGATATCATCGATATTCATAAAATTGTCGACATTGCCAAGACCTTGAATCCACAAATTCAGGTACTGGTCTGTGCAGAAAGCAAGGAAGAAGCTGAAGCCATTCGTCGGGATAATATCGGTGCGGTTTATTATGCCAAAGAAGAAATGGCAAAAAATATGAGCAATCATATTTTGAACCAGATTGAGATCGCGCATCAGCATACGCCTTCTCATTAAAGTTTTTCTTTTAATCAACACCAAATAAAAAAGTTGTCGGATCTGGCAACTTTTTTATGGACATCAATATATCTCCGAGCCTAAGATTTTATTAACTCACTGGCTTCAGACTGCTCATGACCCAAATTTTAAAATAATGATTTTTCATCTTCATTTTAAATGAACGTCTTTGTGATACTTAAAATCTGCCTAATTTAATAACCTATAAAACTCAAAAAGCACACCAATAGTAGTGTGCTTTCTAAATAAATTTCAACGATTAACTCATATACTTTGGTTCTTCATCCACAACTTCAGCCTGCCACTCATTGACCTGCTGTTCCAGCAAACCATAGAGTGCTGCCTGAATCATCTGTTGCGCAATCACGGGCGTCTGCTCTCCAAGTAGAGCTTTCACCTCATCATTAAATTGAATCATGACCAAAGGCTGTTTATGTGAGCCTGCATTGCGTAGAGCCAACGCGCCACCTTCAAGTTGAACGAGTTCTAAAATCGCGTCTTGATTACCAAATAAATCTTTCAACTGTTCTATAGACATATATCCTCCATGTTCAACATGGTGGCAAAGCACCGGGTGTACTTTGCATCATTAGAGTAATTGATATAGGGTTAAAAATTGCATTTTCAAGTACAGCCGATCCGATTAAAATTCAATCATCTCATTACGAAAACCATCAATTAATTGGGTCAGGTCACGATGCCACTCTCTCAATATAGCAGTATCAGGTAACCATGCTTGTGGAGACTGTGTGACTTTAATGATGAGATTTGAGGAGGTTTCGTCTTCAGGTTCTGGGGTACTTGGTTCGGGCGCATACTGGCACAGACGGTAAGCGCGTTTCAGTTCAGCAATGAAACCACTCTTGGATAAATGTTGCAGCACCGCCACTTCTGGCGAAATTTGGCCTTTGGCCGCCATCAATTCTTCGATCGATTTTAAGGTTGGATGAGGATCATTCAGGCGATAGTAACGCACCAGTTCCTGTAAAAATGCTAACAAAGCACCATGCAAATGAAACACAGTTGCTTCACGTTGTGCCTGAGCCTGTTGTACATGTTCGGTTTGCTCTGCTTGCTGGCAGGATAGACGGGCAAAATACAGTTTTTGATTGGTACGGTCCGCATGATAGCGAGCAACACGGGTCATCGAGATTTCCTAAGGTTTAAAACAAATTTTGGCTTTTATAAAGTAAAAGGTTCGCCTGCATTTCGCAATCAAAAGATGTTCGGACTGAATCAATCCAGCACTGAAATTCAGAGCATTGAGCTCACTAATTAAGTACGGCGATACTAAATTGTAGCCATAAAAAAAGGAGCCTATCAAGTGCTCCTTTTTTGAGTTTAAGCCTGAGGCTTGTCTTCTGCGGCTTTCACGCGGATGCCATGTCCGTGTAGGCGTAAAGTGTTCAGGCCTTTAATGGCTTTGACTGCTTCACGGCCATGCGGCATTTCTACAAAAGCAAAACCTTTTGATTTGCCTGTTGCTGCATCAAGCACCAAAGTACAGGTCTCCACTGTGCCATATTCCTGGAACAGTTTCAGTAATTCGGCTTCTGTGACCGTACGTTCTAAATTACGAACTAAAATTTTCATCTTACAACCTTAAGAAGATAGGCAAAAAATATCAAAAAGCACGCGCCTACTCTACTTTTTGCATGAAACAACTTTGCCATAGTTTAATCGAGATCAATCCCAAAATCTAAATTAATCGACTTGCGTTCAATCAAGGCACTTTTTACCGTTTGCTGCCGGGTCTTGTAATGGGTTTCTGTGGTGCATAAATGCCGGGTGAGATCATTCAGGAAATAGCTTTCGACTTTACGCCCCTGCTCATCGACCGTTTCCCGCGCCCAATGATTCAGGTTCTGTTTGGTCAGAATCAATTCATTTTTTGCCCGGGTCAACGCCACATATAGCACACGACGTTCTTCTTCGACATCATCAAAGTCACCCTGAGCACGTGCATGCGGGTAATTGCCTGGCGTGACATTGGCCACATAACAAACATTTTGTTCGGTGCCTTTGGCCGAGTGAATGGTAATCAAGGTCACCACATCATGGTCCGACTGGCGTTCAATTTCCGAGATTGACACCGGATCCAGTACATATTCCTCTAAAAACTCACTCAGCTGCGAATGCTTGGAGGCCAGCTGTTTGACCAGTTCAAAATCACTCTGGCGACGTGGCCAATCCTTTTTATAGTTTTCCGCCAACTGCGATTCAATCGCCTGAATCGCAAGACCGACACAGGCTTGCACTTCGCCTTTGAGCACACTCATCTGCTGCATGATCAGAATGGTTTCTAATGGTATCTTGCCAAATTTTTCCAAATTATCTGCAATAGCTTCCATTTCCGGTTCAGCCAATAACTGCTGCGATAGCTTACTGGCACCCACATCACCAACACCATTCCACAGGGTCAAGAAACGCATCCAGGCGATATCATCCAGCGGATTGGCGACTACGCGCAGCATGCTGAGCAAATCTTTGACATGCGCCGTTTCCAGCAGCTTCATGCCACCAATAAAGCGATACGGCACATTAGCCGCGATACAGGCTGCCTCAATATGCCGTGCGGCAAAACTGGAACGAACCAGCACCATATGCTCGCCCCACTTACTACCTTGCAGATAATGACGCTCTTTAATATCAATCGCGATCCATTTGGCTTCATCAAACTCATTCGGGAAAATATGCATGCGCGGCTTTACACCTTCTCCGCGATACGCTTCCAGACGTTTGTCATATTTGATTTCAGACTGATCGAGCAGCCAGTTGGACAGATCCAGAATTTCCTGGGTCGAGCGGTAGTTTTTTTCTAATTTAAAAATCTGCGCATCTGGCACACGTTCTTTGAAATGGTGAATATTTTCAAAGTCTGCACCACGAAAGCCATAAATCGACTGCGCATCATCACCGACACAGAACAGGCTGATCCGGTCTTTCAGTGGCTCCAGCAAAGCCCATTGCAATGGATTGGTATCCTGCATTTCATCGACCAGCATATGCCGACAGATTGAAGCGACATAGTCGACCAGACCTTCGGACTGTGCCAGCGCCGTAGCTACTACCGCCAGAATATCGTCATAATCCAGAAAACTTCGCGCTTGCTTACGTGCTTCATATTCTTTCATAATTTCGGCAATCTGGTCCTTTAAGGCCAGATATTCCGGCATCTGTTTTTCCAGCGCCAGACTGAGCTTTTGCCGGGTATTTCTTGCAAAAGAATACAAATCACATAATTCCTGAGGCTTCGGCAGATGATTGGGATTTTTCTTGTCATCACGGCCGCGAATCAAACGAAACATCATCAACTGATCATCACGATCAATAATCGAAAACTGTTCCAGACCAAAAGCTTTCGGAATACGGCGCAGCAGATACATACAGAAAGTATGAAAGGTCGAGGCCCGCAGTCCCTTGGCTTGTTCACCCAGTGCAAGTTCGACACGCGCCACAATTTCACTGGCTGCACGGCGGGTAAAGGTCAGAATTTGAATCTGGTTGGCAGGCACACCCTGCTCAATCAAGTAAGCTGCGCGTGCCACGATAGTCTTGGTTTTGCCACAACCTGCCCCGGCCAGCACCAAACTGTGTTTTGCTTCTGTGGTCGCTGCTTGCTTTTGTTGGGGGTTTAATTCATCAATCAGGGTGGCTAAACTCATTTTCACTCATCATTTTGTGGATGTATGTAGTTTAACAGATCGCTTCCAGAATTATGTCTTTTCAGTTGTCCTGAAACTGTCTCCAATTTTATTTCCTGATTTGATATTAGCTAACGACAGGGCGTGCTGGATTACAGGAGAGAGAAATACTTTCACTCTGTCAAAAGATTTTAACTATCTCAACGACAGCTTTCTCCAAGTTCATTTCTGCATTATTTAAGGCTTCCTCTAAAGGACAATCTGGCGGATTAATCCCAACAATCTGGCTAAATCCTGACTCAAACAAATCCTCAATCCCTTCACCGACTAGACCCGCAAAAGCAATCACCGGTTTATTGAAGTGTTTTGCAACCTGCGCCACACCAAATGGCGTTTTGCCAAATTTGGTTTGAAAATCAATTTTACCTTCCCCGGTAAACACATGATCTGCTTGCGCTATTTTCTCGTTGAGTTGAACCTGTTCAATCATCAGCTCTACACCTGATCGAATGGAAGCAGCAGTGAATGCCATTAAACCAAAACCCAATCCACCGGCAGCGCCCGCACCTGCCACATGACGATAATCACAGCCAATCTGCTGAGCAACCACATCGGCGAAATGACAGAGGTTTTGATCCAACTGCTTGACCATTTCAGGCGTTGCACCTTTTTGTGGTCCAAAGATTATCGATGCACCATTTGGTCCACACAGTGGATTGTTGACATCCGATGCAATGATTATTTCAGTATCTGCTAAACGTGGATCAAGTTCGGATAAATCCATTGATTTGACCAGATCTAAGTTTCCACCACAGACCTGAATTGACTCACTCTTATAATTTAGAAACCGCACACCCAGTGCTTGCGCCATACCGGCACCTGCATCATTGGTAATACTGCCACCGAGCCCAATGATGATTTTTTTCACATCCAAATCCAATGCTTGTTTGATCATTTCTCCTGTACCATAGGTCGAAGTAAGCATCGGGTTACGCTGTGAAGGTTTCAATAAATGAATGCCATTGGCCTTGGCCATTTCAATCACGGCAGTCTGGCTTGCATCAACCAAACCCCAATAGGTCTGAATACGTTGCTCAGATAATGGCCCGGTCACTTCACATGCAATACTTTCCCCCTTCAAGCTTGAAATCAGTGCATCGACCTTGCCTAAACCAATCAGCGCTGCATGGCCTGACAAGCCCGCGCAGCAGACATGCTTTCTTTAAATGAGTCAGGAGCAAGTACAAAGGTGAGCGGCATGATGTAATCTTTTATCCACAAATGAAGTCTAAATTGTGGATAAATCCAGTACTATCCACAAGTCTTTATTTCCAGCCCAGTTCAATTGCAGTTATCTCATTAATCAAGGTTTGATTTAAAGATTCTGGCATTTTACTGGTAGTTTGAGACAGGGGAATATGCCCTGCCATCAGCTCCGCCTTGGATTGCGGAAATAAGGGTTGCTGATCTGGAAATGCATAACCCAGCGGATAAATCGGTTGCCCTGTCGCTAAATCGTATTTATCCGAAGCACCAAAGGCATGCAGCAATTCATGAACCAAGACAATTTTATTCTGTTCAGTCTGTTGCTTGGATGCAAATAGATTCACCGAACCAATCCGGCCTTTTTGCAAGGCGGTTGAATGCTTTAATTGCTTGGTCTGCGCAGGATCATAGTAATTTAAAAATAAAGTCACATTGGCTGAAGGATCTGAACTCTGTCGCTGTTTCCAGGCATAGAAACGGAATTTTAAACTCCATAAAACTGTATTGATGAGCGAAGCCTGCTCAGGGACTTTGGGCGGTAGAACTTTAAGCTCACGGCCTAAATTAAAATAAAAATAAGTCGGCTGTCCGCGATACTGCTGAGCTGCTTTTTCCAGATATTCCCTTGCTCCATTCAGGTCCTGAACTGACAGTTGCTGGATATATTTCTGTGTGGTTGGTAATCCATCAGCACTAATCGGATGCAGCAAAACAATAATCGGCTTTGACCAGTTCTGGTTTTGATCACGATAGGCATTGACTGCGACAATCAATAAGATGATTAATAAAATCAGAATCCGAATCTTTTTCCACATGGCCCCAAATCAACCTTGATTATTGTTTTTAAAATGAAGATACATCATAAATAAAAAATGCCGACTTTCGTCAGCATTTTTTTGAATCTTAGAGTTTAGGCTTCAACCCATTTTCCGTCCTGATAAACCAGAGACCATTTGGTTTGCTTGCCTTCTGCAGTTTCCGAACCAATATATTGTGACTGGTTCTTACGGCTAAATTTTACCAGAGTTGGATTCCCTTCCGGGTCCACATCAGGTGCCTGCAAGATAAACTGATACTTTGGATCAAGCTGATCAGCAACAGAACGTATCTCGGCCACTTTCGGTGCACGGGTTTCACGCACTTTCGGGAACTTGCTTGCCGCCAGGAATAAACCGGCTGCACCGTCACGCAGTACGAAGAAATCGTCATGCTTGGCAGAACGTAAATGCTCCATCTTGATCGGGTCCACACGTGGAGGCGCAGGCTGACCGCTCTTTAAGACTTTACGGGTATTGTCACAGCTGGTACAGGCAAAATACGGACCAAAACGACCCGTCTTCAGCTGCATTTCACCATCACACTTGTCGCATGGGATACTCGGGCCATCATAGCCTTTAATTTTGAACTCGCCTTCTTCAAGTTCAAAACCACTACAGTCCGGGTTATTCCCACAGATATGCAGTTTACGGCCGCCATCAATCACATAGCTGTCCATGGCAGTTTCACAGATCGGACAACGCTTCTTCGACATCAGGTCAGCAGTTTCCGCAGCCTCATCATCAGACAATGCAGCCAGAGACTCAACTGGTGTCAGGTTCAAGGTTCCCTTACAACGCTCTTTCGGCGGTAGGTTATAGCCTGAACAACCCAAGAATACGCCTGTGGTTCCGGTACGAATCTGCATTGGACGGTCACATTCTTTACAGTGTACTGCATCCACTTCTACAGGCTGATTGCGGCGCATACCGTTCTCACCCTGCGCCGTAGTCAAACGTTGCTTAAAATCGCCATAGAAGCTGTCTAATAACTCTTTCCAGTTACGCTCACCATCTGCTACTTTATCCAGCTGACCTTCAAGATCTGCGGTAAAGGCATAGTTCATCAGATTACTAAAATTTTCATCCAGACGATCGGTGACGATTTCGCCCATCTTCTCGGCATAGAGACGACGGTTATCCAGTTTCACATAACCACGATCCTGAATGGTCGAGATAATCGCAGCATAGGTTGATGGACGGCCAATGCCTTTTTTCTCGAGTTCTTTCACCAGTGAGGCTTCAGTAAAACGTGCCGGTGGCTTGGTGAAATGTTGAGATGGATCAAGTTTCTCAAGTTTAAGCACTTCACCGACTTTGACCGCAGGCAATAAAATATCGTCATCGGCTTTATTGGCACCACGCACGCGGGTAAAGCCATCAAAGACCAAGGTACGGCCTTTGGCTTTCAGTTCTACGCCATTGGCATCCACCAAAATGGTAGAAGACAGATATTCTGCCGGAGTCATCTGACAAGCAACAAACTGGCGCCAGATCAGGTCATACAGACGCTGTGCATCACGCTCAACACCCACCAGACTGTCGCCTTTTAAGCCAACCATAGATGGACGAATCGCCTCATGCGCTTCTTGCGCACCGGCTTTATTGCCATAACGGTTCGGCTTGGCAGGCAAATACTTCTCGCCAAACTCGGATTCGATATGACCACGCACCATATTCACCGCATCATCACTCAAGAAGGTCGAGTCGGTACGCATATAGGTAATGAAGCCGGCTTCATACAGACGCTGCGCCAGCATCATGGTTTTCTTCACAGAAAAACCGAGACGGGTACTGGCTGCCTGTTGTAGCGTTGACGTGATATACGGCGCACTTGGATTAACCTTGGTTGGCTTATCTTCACGTGCAGAAACCGTATAATCAGCATCTTTGATCAGGTTTAATAAGGCATCAGTTTCGGCTTTATTGCGTAGCTTGAGCGTCTTGCCATTTTGCTTGACCGCTTCGAGACGAATATCATCTTTTTTCGATTTGGTATCGGCAAACACCTGCCAGTATTCTTCAGGAATGAAGGCACGAATTTCACGTTCACGCTCGACCACTAGCTTCACCGCAACCGACTGTACACGACCGGCTGACAGACCACGCGCAATCTTTTCCCAAAGCAATGGCGAAATCATAAAGCCCACGACACGATCCAGGAAACGGCGTGCCTGCTGCGCATTGACTTTATTGGTATCCAGACGTGACGGATGCTTAAAGGCATCCTGAATCGCATTTTTGGTAATTTCATTAAAGACCACACGCTGATAACGCGAATCATCACCGCCGATGACTTCTTTTAAATGCCAGGCAATCGCCTCTCCTTCCCTGTCCATATCCGTTGCCAGATAGACTTCATCGACTTGCGATGCCAGTTTTTTCAGTTCGGCAACCACATGTTCTTTGCCAGGAAGGACTTCGTATTTGGCTTTCCAGTCATGTTCCGGATCGACACCCATGCGGTTAATCAACGCATTCTGTGATTTTTCAGCTTTTTCTGCATCCGTCAGTTTGGTACGTGTCGCTGGTTTTTTCTCTGTCGATTTTGCAGAACCGCCAGTCGGTAAGTCACGCACATGACCCACCGATGATTTTACGATGTAGTTCGGACCAAGGTACTTATTGATTGTTTTCGCTTTTGCAGGCGACTCCACAATCACTAGGGCACGCTTGCTTCCAGCGTCGGGAGACTTCGCTGTGCTGCTTTTTGATGTGGACCGAGGAGCGTTCGCCATAATTAACCGTTAATCCTGTTTATTTCTAAATTAAAGTTCAGCCAAAGCGTGTAACAGTGCTTTGATGTCGTCGAGTTGGGTCGCTCTTAAATCAGCTTCTTCATCCCAGTACATGCCGACACAGTTGGCCTGCATATCAATAGCATAAATGCCTTTTAATGCAATGGGAAAATCTTTAAATTTCTCATCACCCTGCACGATTTCGAGTTTATTATCGACAACACGGGCGCGCATCAAGGGCAAACGCGCATCTGGCATCAGCACACTGTAGTACGCGACCATACTGGCACGACTTTCAGTCGCCTTCGGGATTTTGGTCCAGTCCGGTGCCACCACCAGACGTGGATGCAAACCCATTTTACGGGCTTTGTCACGCATCAGGCCCAAGGCTTTTTCTCGGGGGCTCACGCGCAACCCGAAAATCGACCCTATGACGAAAATGATGATGACCACCGTCACCCAGATTCCAGTGTTTTCCATAGTTCAACCTTTATGTTCTATTATTAGAGTTGCATAAGCACAATATAAAACGCAAGTTTGCACGATAAAATTAATTCAGGAACATTTCATGACTATATAAAATTTCGTGACCATTCCAGTAAATATAACCTTTCTCGATCAACTCCTTCAGCAGCAAGCGGATGTCCGATTTTGGAAATAACTGTTCCAGTAAATCACGCAGCTCATAAATGTCTTTGGGTTTATCGCCCTGCAATTCACGCAGTTTACGCGCCACTTCCAGTTGTACCGGATCGATCCGGCCAAAGTTCTTGAACAGGTCTTGCTGTGCCGACTGGATTGGTGACTTGAGTATTTCAGATTCAACTGGAGCTTCTTCTGCCTTCAGTTGGGAAATGACCTGATCCAGTTTTGGATTTTCAACCGGGCTTTGTTCATCCAGATTGAGTTGCAGCCATTGTTTCAAAACTTTTTTGCGGAAGCTGATTTGCTCATCATAGCGTTTGACGATTTTCAGGTTAATCAACATGCCGACCACATGCTGAGCTTTTACCGGCATCACTTGCAGAATATTCGCCACTGAGTTTTTTAGGGTTTCCACCGTATTCGGTTTGCCGCTCATTTTCCCTAACGCATCACAGTATTTTTTCACCAGTTGCAAGGCAGGTTTGTTCTTGATGGTATCCAGACTCGGAAGATGATTTTTAGGTTGATCGGTTGGAATGTTTGTCTCATCAGGCTGAATCTGAATTAGGTGACACGGAATATCAGAAGCTTGCAGCATCTGCTGCAACATCTCGCAGCTGTCCATCGCCGAGATCAATTCAACCTCGGTTTCCGGCTCCAGTAGCGCCATAAGCTGACCGACAATGACCGCATATTCATATTCTTTTTGTGGCGATTCAGGCGTGTCCAGTACCACCACCTGACCACTGCTAATCCAGCCGGCAAGCTCGGTTAAATCCTCTAAGGAGAATTCAAATTTTCCGGCACAGCTAAACAGATATAAAGTCGAATAATGCGCCACAATCTCACGCATTAACTTGGCTGTAGGGAAATTATTTTCGAGGTCGAGTAGAACAACTTTTGGGTGCATGGGACGCAATTCCGGAATGTACCTGAGAGCCGGTATTAGAGTAGGAAGTGAGTGAAAGGTCAAATAATTTTATGGCTGAATGGGTGCAGCCCTGTTTCGGCAGAGGGCCAAACTGCATTTTATGAAATGCCGGCAAGAAATCTGTTTGCAAGCGCGAATGTTTGTTTTCAACAGGAAAATTCTTTTGCACTTGATCATCGCGTTGCACTTTATTACTTTTATATGCGTGTTTAAGGCAATTTAAAAGCCCATTCAAAACAAAAATACTTCTCTTTTTATCATCTTATAGATTGACTCATTTTTATTTTTCAATAAAAAACCCTTAGATCAGCTAAGGGTTATTGTTGATTAAATCATTGGTTGCAAATTAATAATGCGGTGGTCGGTCTGCAACCGGATCAAATTCTGCTATGCCTTCAGACAGATCTGAAGACTCAACACGTTGATATAACAGCGTCATTTGCTTTTTCAGGTCAGCAATTTCCAGGGTCTGTTTGGCCACCTGATCATTCAACTGTTCAACTAAATCGTCTAAAAATGCAATTCGCACTTGCAAATCTTCAATGGGTGCGGAAAATGACGCCTGATCATTTAGATTTTGTTGTTTAGTCATTTAAAGTCCTCATTGGGGATTTCAGGAAACATTATGGCCTATATTACCCTTAGGGATGTCCAACTTGCGTTTGGTGGACCCGCCCTGCTCGACGGCGCGAATTTTAACTTGGAACGCGGCGAACGAGTGTGTTTGATTGGCCGTAATGGTGAGGGTAAGTCTACCTTACTTAAGCTGATTGAAGGAAGTTTACTGCCTGACAACGGCGAAGTTTCATTACAAAACGGCATTACTATTTCCATGCTGGCGCAAGATGTACCGATGGATTCAGGTAAAGTGGCTGATATCGTGGCAGATGGTGCCGGTGAAGCATCGGAAGTTTTGCGTGCTTATCATGCTGCCAGTGAAGCCTGTGTACTCGGTGACATGGGCGCCTGTGATCGTATGGGCAACCTGCAACACAAAATGGATCAGCTGGATGGCTGGGCGCTGGAAACCAAGGTCAATTCGATTTTAAGCAAAATGGGTCTGGACCCGGATGCAGATCTTGCCGATTTGTCTGGTGGTCGTAAACGTCGTGTCTTGCTGGCACGTGCTTTACTTACCCAACCTGATGTGCTGTTACTCGACGAACCGACGAACCATTTAGATGTTGAAAGTATCGAATGGCTGGAAAAATTCCTGCTCGATCAAAACAATTTGACCCTGCTGTTCATTTCGCATGACCGTGCCTTTGTCGACAGCATTGCCACCCGTATTGTTGAGCTGGATCGTGGTCAACTGCGTAGTTATGAAGGTAACTATTCACGTTATCTAGACCTGAAAGCCCAGCAAATGGAAGCTGAAGAAAAGCAAAATGCGCTGTTCGATAAAAAGCTGGCTGAGGAAGAAGTCTGGATCCGTCAAGGGATTAAAGCCCGTCGTACCCGTAACGAAGGTCGTGTCCGTGCCCTAAAAGCATTACGTGAAGAATCTAGAGCACGTCGTTCGCAACAAGGTAAAGTGACGATGGCGACTCAGGATGCCAACCGCTCAGGCAAACTGGTGTTTGAAATTGAGAACCTGAGTGTGAAATTCGGTGACAATGCACCGATCATCAACAACTTCTCTGCACTTGTCCTCCGTGGCGACCGTATCGGTCTGGTCGGTGATAACGGTGTCGGTAAAACTACCCTCATTAAAGCCATTCTGGGCGAGCTAGAACATGGCGGTACGGTGAAGACCGGTACGCAGTTAGAAGTGGCCTATTTCGACCAGCTCCGTAATGCGCTGGATCTGGAAAAATCTGTTAAAGATAACGTCTCAGAAGGTTCTGACCACGTGGATGTGAATGGTAACCGTCGTCATATCTATAGTTATTTACAAGATTTCCTGTTTTCGCCAGAACGTGCCCGTACACCAGTCAAAGCTTTGTCGGGTGGTGAACGCAATCGTATCTTGCTGGCGAAACTTTTGCTGAAACCATCGAACCTGATTGTGATGGATGAGCCAACCAACGACCTGGATATGGTGACTTTAGAGTTACTGGAAGAAATGCTGGGCGGCTACAAAGGCACCCTGCTGTTGATCTCGCATGACCGTGCCTTTATGGACAACGTGGTAACATCCACTTGGGTCTTTGATGGTAAGGGCAATATCGACGAATATGTCGGCGGTTATCAGGATTATCTTGAACAGCGCCCGGATCAAACCGTGGTTGACCAAAAAAGTGCCGTGAAAAAAGCCATGGCCAAAGCAGAAGCTGAGGCGGCACCGGTCGCTGCCAAGAAAGTTAAGCTTAGCTACAAGGACCAGCGTGCACTCGAACAGCTTCCAGCTGAAATGGAAGCGCTGGAAAAAGAGCAGACCGAGATCAATACACAACTGGCTGATGGCTCTTTATTTGTGACTGATTCCGATAAAGCACTGAAACTGTCTAAACGCTTATCCGAAATTGATGAGCTGTTACTGGAAAAATTAGAGCGTTGGGAAGAACTGGACAACCTAAGTAACGGCTAAATATTCCCCGAGCTTTTACTAAAGCATCTGTATTCGTACAGATGCTTTTTTATTTCAATAATCTTCTCTGTTAGACTGCATTTAATCTTTTGGCCCTAAATTGTTTTATGAGTACTCAGCCTGCATATCAACCCGGTGAATTTCAATGGTCATTCCTGTTACCTCAATATTGGGGCAAATGGCTAGGCATTATTTTCCTGATGATTCTGGCGATCTTACCTTGGGCCATTCAGCATCGTCTGGCGTCCCTGCTGGGCCACCTTTCTATTAAATACTTGAAATCACGCCGTGAAACCACGCTGCGTAATCTGGAAGTCTGCTTTCCCGAATGGTCTGAAAAGCAGGTACAGGACAATGCCCGTCAGGTATTTATCGATCAAATGCTGGGGGTGTTTGAGACGCTGAATGCCTGGTACAGTCCGAAATGGTTTCAGGGCCGCGTCAGTATTGAAGGCTTGGAACATATTCAGAAGGCACAAGCCGCAGGCCAAGGCATGCTGTTATTAGGCACGCATTCAACTTTGCTCGATGCGGGTGGTTATCTTTGCGCACAATATTTTGAACCGGATGTGGTCTATCGTCCGCAGAATAATCCACTTTTGGACATGCTGATTTACCGTTGTCGCGCCACAATTTATGCCAATCAGATTGACCATGATGATATGCGCGGTCTGGTACGTAACCTGAAAAATGGCCATGCGATCTGGTACAGTCCGGATCAGGATTATGGTTTAAAACAAGGCGTGATGGCACCTTTTTTTGGCGTGCCTGCGGCGACTGTAACCGCACATCGCCGTTTACTGAAAATGACCAAAGCGGCTGCAATTCCTTTATATTTCTACCGTCATGGCGATATTAACAATCCGCGCTACCATGTGCTCATTGAACCGGCACTGGAAAACTTCCCTAGTGAGAATGAAGTTGAAGATGCCACTCGCGTGAACCGGGTGATTGAGCAGCAGTTGCGCATCGCACCGACCCAATATATGTGGTTCCACCGCCGTTTTAAGACTCGCCCTGAAGGTTATAAATCAATTTACTAAATCAATTTGATCACGGAATTTGAAGGGCTATAGCTTAAAATCATGTTTAAGTAATTGAAATAATTTAACCCGAGCTCTACATCCTGTAAAACTCGGGTTAATGAGGTTGTGCTTTCACATATTATAATTCGTTCTGCTTTTTTGTGATGTCCCTTTCAGCATCATATCCATGATGTTTTCATTCAGCTTCGTCTTCCTTATGAGAATATCCTTTCTCGACTCCCTGTGCTGATAAACCTAGAATACCCAGATTCCCAACCCCTGCCCATTCGCAAGAATGCGTAAACTGTTGTAAGCAATATCGTACACTTTTCTTCTAAAAACCTATGAGATTTTGCCCCTTTCTTTATAAGCCAGGGCAACTTCATCAGTGACTATTTTTTCCTCTTTCTCTGCTTTCTGAATGCCCTCTTCAATGGCTTTTTGTGCTTCCTGCTCATCTTTATCAGTTTGTTCTAATTCTTCCTGAATATGCTCGAATACCCGACCGGTTTGTAAAACCAGAAAGACCGGAAAATGGTCAGAACCTACATGCGGTAAACGCTCCATGTGTACCAAGGCAAAATCGGTACTATGAAAGACGTGATCCAGCGACCAGCGGAAAAAAGGATAATCTGCGTGAAAAGTATTCACATAATGACGTCCTACCCGCGGATCCAGCAGCCCACTAATGCGTTGAAACAGGCGTGTGGTACGTGACCAGGCCACGTCATTCAGATCGCCCATGACGATACAGCTTTCATCCAGATCTTTAATCTGATCCCCGACAATCAGCAGTTCAGCATCACGCAAGGTAGAATCCTTGGCCTCGGTCGGACTGGGTGGTTTGGGATGCAGACAGTAGAGCTGTACCGGTTGTCCTGAGCGTAAAATTACCGTGGTATGAATGGAGGGAATTTCATCACTCAGAATAAATTTAACCTCAGTTTCACTCAGTTCGAGCTTGCTATATAGATGCATGCCATACAGATTATCCAAAGGCACAGGCACGCGATAAGGATAATCAGCTTCAATCACTGAGAGTGCATTTTGCCAGTTTTGATCGGTTTCCAGGGTTAACACCAGATCTGGCTGATGAATCTGGATCTGCTCGATCAGTAAATGATATTTGCTATTGGTGGTCAGAACATTGCAGACCATCAATGAGATTTGCCGCTGCGGATCTATTTGATCCTGCTTGACTTGCTTGACCTGTTTTTTCCAGACAAAGGTATAGGGCAATACCATTTTCAGCTGATAGGCCAAAGCCGCCATCAGCCCGACAAAAAGTAACTGATTCAACCAGTTCCAGGGATGCTCCAGAACCAAGAACAGCACAAAGGCGATAAAGCCCAATACCAGAATTTGTAAGCGTGGAAAATCCGCACCCCGAATCCACCATTCATCGCGTGGTATCAGTGACCAAAAACTTAACCAAATGACAATGATTGCCAGAATTTGGATAACCAATATCATAAACTGCGCTCTTAATTAAGTTATTATTTTTTCTAAAAGAAAAATGACGTTATCAATTTTGTATGTATCATAAAGCAGATATTTCTCTCAAGAATATTGATGTTTTGATTGTGTAGCTCTTGCAGTTGAGTCCCTTTTTGGTACACTCGAATCCCTTTTGATTTTTTAACGCACCGAGGCAAAGTGACATGAAAGTAGGTCTGGTCGGTTGGCGCGGGATGGTTGGTTCCGTCCTTATGCAACGTATGGTTGAAGAGAATGATTTTGCTCATTTTGAGCCATTCTATTTCTCTACCAGTAATGCAGGCGGTGAAGCGCCGGCATTTGGCGGTAAGACCGCCCCAGCACTTATGGATGCATCAGACATTAACAGTCTGAAGCAAATGGATGTCATTATTACCTGTCAAGGTGGCGACTATACCTCTGAAGTTTTCCCGAAACTGAAAGCTGAAGGCTGGAATGGTTACTGGATTGATGCAGCATCGACCTTACGTATGGATGATGAAGCCATCATCGTACTTGATCCAGTCAACATGCATGTGATCAAAGATGGTTTGGTTAAAGGCACCAAGACTTTTGTCGGTGGTAACTGTACAGTTTCCTTGATGCTGATGGGCGTGGGCGGTCTGTTCCAGAACAATCTGGTGGAATGGGCAACGTCAATGACCTATCAGGCCGCTTCAGGTGCAGGCGCGCAAAACATGCGTGAACTGATCAATGGTATGGGTTATTTATATAACAATACCAAAGAGTTGCTAGATGATCCGCGTTCTCCAATTCTGGATATCGACTCTAGAATTGCTGAATTACAACGTGGTGAAGGCTTCCCGTCTACAAACTTTGGCGTTCCTTTGGCTGGTTCACTCATTCCTTATATCGACAAGCAACTGGAAAGCGGCCAGTCGAAAGAAGAATGGAAAGGTCAGGTTGAAACCAACAAGATTCTGGGCAACCAGCAGATCGTGCCAATTGATGGTCACTGCGTGCGTATTGGTGCCATGCGTTGTCACTCTCAGGCATTAACCCTGAAATTGAAAAAAGATGTACCTTTGGATGAAATCGAAGACATCATTGCACGTGCCAATGACTGGTCTAAAGTGGTTCCAAATACTCGTGAAGCATCGATGACTGATCTGACGCCTGTTGCTGTAACAGGTACTTTAAGCGTTCCAGTCGGCCGCCTGCGCAAGCTGAACATGGGTAAAGAATATCTGGGTGCATTCACTGTAGGTGACCAGTTGCTTTGGGGTGCGGCCGAGCCTTTACGCCGTATGCTGCGTATTTTGATTGATTATAAAAATGCCTAATATCCTGTCGATATAAAGCCAAAAGCCGATCTTTATTGATCGGCTTTTTTATGTAACTATTGCGTAAGTATTTTACAAAAAACAAACATCCCGTTAATCTATAATTTTCGCTATGCGATAATGACTGAGCTCACGATTAAGATGACTGTATATAACAAATTAAAGCTTGCGATTTTAGCCATTGTTGCTTCACAAAACATTTATGCGATTAATGTAGATCCGATTCAAATCCAGTCTGCACCCGGAGAATTACTCTATGCAGAAATGACTTTTCGGTAGTCTGATATGAGTTTGCCGATTGAAGTCAGTCTGGCTTCACCTGCAGATTTAATGTCAATTGGTGCATCACATCAACCGCCTGGTCATCTGAACTTTTTTACCCGGCGTAGCAATAATGGTACTGGGGTCATTACTATTACTTCTTCTCGCCCCATAACAGAACGCGAACTGAATATTATTGTTAAAATCAAGGAAGGCAATGCCGCACGTCTGCAGCATATTCGTACCAATTTAAGACCTAAAACAGATTTATTACAGGCCAGTCTCAAACAGAATGAACGCCCGCTTGCACCCGTTGTCGTCGTCAGTGAAAAAGATATTGCACTTAACTTACCCGTAAGTAGCCATTACAGTACAGCAGCTCCTACAGCCTTAAATAAACCAGCGGGTCTAGAAAAGCCGTTGGCATTGCAACGCACAGCACCACCAACATTATCGAACACTTCTATTCCTAAAACTGCATTTGTGCCAGCTGTAATGACATCAAGTCCAGCGATTCAGGCTCAAGCGATTGCGCCTGCGCTTAAAAGCGAGGCTATAACTGCACCCGATACTCAAGCCCCAGTTAAAACTGCAGCGGTGCTTTCAGATTCAGTAAATACCTCACAAGCAACTCCTGTAGCAGCTTCGACTACAGACAAACCGGCTAGTACGATGCCAGCAAATCAAAGCGCATCAGTACCAAATAAAGCAGATGTGCAGAAAGCTGTAGAGTCCCGTTCTGATCATCAAATCGCTTCCAATGATCCCTTGGTGAAAAAATTTACTGAGGAACAAGCCAGAAAATCAACTGGATCAGCCAATCCGGTGAAAACTCCGGCTCCAGTGACTGCAAAAGCCTCACCAGTCAAAACAACTCCGAATCAGACTCCACCTACTTATGTAGTTCAATCTAATGAGTCACTGTGGGGGATTGCTTCACGAATTGCCGAACAGCAGCAGCGTCCTGTCAATGAAATCATGCAGCAAATTAAAAAAGACAATGAGCATGCCTTTATCGGAGGAAATGCTAATCGTCTACGTAAGGGGGCTGCATTGAACTTCAATACGACTCATCCTGCACCTGCACCTATTAAAGTCACTGCGGCAAAGCAAACCGAGCTACCGTCTAAGCCTACTGGCAAGACTAAATACCGTTTGAATCAGGCAGAAATGAGCCTGGTGGCTGAGAACCAGCGCGAATCCGGGCAAGTTTCTGCAAACCAGAACACAGAACGCAATCAAACATCAAAGGAATTGTCATTAAAAGTTATGACAGCCCGAGAAAAAACCGTTAAATTACAGAGAAACGTAACTGAATTAGAATTGGCACTCAATCAGAAGGATCACAGAATTCAGTTATTAAATGCGCGTCTGGCCCAGCTACAACAACAGCTCAAAGAGAGGTGGTCCCACTTGTTTGAACAACTAAAAGCTTATTTATAAGTGATATTCTGCTCTAGTTAAGCTACCTTATTTTGTTGTGGTAGCTGGTCATAGTAAAACTCATCTG
>NZ_JBBCWZ010000003.1:0-110649 GCF_037145695.1 Acinetobacter sp. USHLN143 | reverse complement strand
TTGTTCAATTAACCATGTAAACCACTGCTCACCGATAAACTCTCTGTCTGCGAACACATTCACAATACGGTCTTTACCAAAAATGGCTATAAAGCGTTGAATCAAAGCAATGCGCTCTTTCGTATCTGAATTTCCACGTTTATTAAGCAATGTCCAAAGGATAGGTATCGCTATTCCACGATAAACGATTGCGAGCATCAGGATATTAATATTTCGTTTTCCCCATTTCCAATTGGTTCTATCTAAAGTCAGTTGCACTTGGTCGAATGAAAACATATTGAAAATCAACTGAGAAATTTGACGATAATCAAAATACTGACCTGCAAAGAAGCGCTGCATACGTCGATAAAATGATTGTGGTAAGCACTTGATGGGCAAGGCTTTAGATGCAGAAGAAAGATTACATGTTTGCTTTAAAATAATCACAAGCATGATGAGCGCAAAGCACTTTAAATGTGACTTGTTCCATTTTAGAGATTTGTTTAAGATAAGATATAACTCATTGAGATGTGTCATAGTATTCGTCGTTAGAAAACAATTATTATGACATTATTTCAATGAGTTATCTATTTTTGTCGTGTACAGAGATATATTTTTATCTTTAGTGATAACCCGATCACACTTAAAGTCATTTCAGCGTAAATAAAGCTCGAAATCAATCTGAATTCACAATCATCTCCTGAGTGTGATTGCTTAGTCTTTCTACATACCCCAACTTAAACATGATCAAAATACACTCAAAGTTATTTGGTAGGATGCCATATTTTACCCAAGTATTTATTTTCTATAGATTTAGATCTAGTTCCAAAGTATCGAGTTAGCTTTATGCTCATTCAAAGCAATCTTGAAAATAGCTCAAAATCTGTTGCAGATAGACCATATTTGAAAATGAATTATTCGATGAAATTGACTGAGCTAAAGCATTATATTGAGCATAAATTGAGTTAATATTTTCCCATCTTCTCATTTAATTTCATTCATATGAGCTACCTTCTGGCCCTGGATCAGGGAACTACGTCAAGTCGGGCCATTATTTTTAATGAACATGGACAAGTTCAGGCAACTGCTCAACGTGAAACGCATATCCACACCCCACATTCGGGCTGGGTGGAACAGGATGCTCAGGAAATCTGGAGTTCACAGATTGCGGTAGTACAGCAAGCTTTGGCGACTGCAGGTATTCTGGCAAAGGATATTAAAGCCATTGGCCTGACCAACCAGCGCGAAACGACCGTAGTCTGGGATCGCAGAAATGGCAAACCGCTCGCCCCGGCAATCGTCTGGCAGGACCGTCGTACCTCTGACTGGTGTAACCGGCTGATTGAACAAGGCCTGATGTCCAAAATTCAGCAAAAAACAGGCTTACGGATTGACCCTTATTTTAGTGCGGGAAAATTGGTCTGGTTTTTAGAGCATGTCGAGGGAGTACGAGCACTCGCTGAACAAGGCCATGTTGCATTTGGTACTATCGATAGCTGGCTGATCTGGAATCTGACCCAAGGCGCAGAGCACGTCATTGAAGCCAGTAATGCTTCTCGTACCATGTTAATGAATCTGCAGCAACAGTCGTGGGATGAAGAGCTACTCGAGCTGTTTAATATCCCGGCTTCGGTCTTACCGAAAATTATCTCTTCTGATTGTTATGTGGCTGACACTGCTTCTGGCTTACTTGGGGCCAATATTCCCATCACCGGCATTTTGGGGGATCAGCAGTCTGCACTCTTTGGCCAGTCCTGTTTTGAAGTGGGCAGTGCTAAAAACACCTATGGTACTGGCTGCTTTATGCTGTTCAATACCGGGCATAACATTCAGCCTAGCCAGAACAAGCTGCTTTCTACTCTCGCCTGGCAAGCCCAAGGCCAAACCACCTATGCGCTCGAAGGCAGCGTATTTATGGCTGGTGCTGTGGTGCAATGGTTACGCGATGGCCTCGGAATTATTCAAAAAAGCAGTGATGTGGAAAAACTGGCGCATCAGGTCGAGCATAGTGACGGGGTGGTTCTGGTTCCGGCATTTACCGGACTGGGCGCGCCGCATTGGGATAGTGAAGCACGTGCCCTACTCTGTGGCATGTCACGTGGTACGACCAAAGCGCATATCGCTCGTGCAGCCCTTGAATCTATTGCCTTTCAGGTATCGGATGTGCTCAGTGCGATGCAGTCTGATATTGCACATCCACTTAAAGAACTGCGGGTTGATGGTGGTGCCAGCAGCAATGACATGCTGATGCAATTTCAGGCCGATATTCTGAATGTACCGGTACTGCGTCCGAAAATGCTGGAAGCTACTGCTTGGGGCGCGGCCGCTATGGCCGGATTAAAAGCTGGGGTATTTTCAAACCTGGATGAAATTTCCCAGTCCTGGCAGCTGGACCGTGCTTTTGAACCCAAAATGCAAAATGACGAAAGAGAAATGCATTTAGCCAAATGGCAAAATGCCTTGAAACGGGCTAAATCTGATCTCTAAATCCTCTAGGTTCATATTTGATCATCATAAAAAAGCACTGTTAAACAGTGCTTTTAACTCCCTCAGTTCACGATTTCATTAATAGGCATAAGAAGCAATCGCTGTTGCTATCGCCTTATCTTCATCATTGACCATGGTCATGCGCATGGTGCAGCCCTTACGCCCCAAACGTAAGGTTTCTGCACGCGCGATAAAATATTTGCCACGTCCAGGCGCCAGATAATCCACCCGCATATCGACCGTCGCCAGACGCGATACTTTTTTAATGGTATCTGCAATCGTTTCCGGTTCAGCTTTTTTATACAGCTCGCCCATGACCACAATACCACCGACACTATCCAGTACAGTTGCAGCCAGACCGCCATGCAGAATCTGGAAAGCCACATTACCAATCATGAAATCCTGCATTTCTACATAGGCCTCAATCTGGCCCTCGACCACCCGCATGGTCATGCCGTTATGCTTAAAAAAAGGAGAGCTATTAAAAGCATGTACCAGCTGGTTCAGGACTACATCAATATCCACTTTCGAGCCCAGATGTATATTACCCGTCCAGTTTCTCTCTGTCTTACTCATCACTCTGCCCGAATCCACCACAATAAAAAACCGCTAATTTATGCCCAAAAATTTGAGTTAGGGCTACAATAGAGGCCTAGTTTAATACTGATTACTGAGATTTTTATGACTTATACGTTCAATCGTCCCGCGTTTCCTGCAACTCGCATGCGTCGTATTCGTAAAAATGAACATTTACGTTCGATGGTTCGTGAAACCCATCTCGCGGCAGATCATCTCATTTATCCAGTATTTGTCCTGCCAGGACAAAACCAGACCCAAGATATTCCAAGTATGCCGAATATCCAGCGTCTGTCAGCGGACTTGTTGTTAAAAAAATCAGAACGTCTACTGGAACTCGGTGTCAATAAACTGGCGCTATTTCCGGTCACCCCACAAGAAGATAAAAGCCTGACTGCAGAAGCTGCGTGGCGTGAAGATGGTCTGGTACAAAACACCTTGCGTTTATTGAAAAAAGAACTGCCAGAAATGGTGCTGATTACTGACGGCGCATTAGACCCGTATACCACACATGGTCAGGATGGCATTATTGATGAGAACGGTTATGTCTTAAATGATGAAACGGTCGAGTGCCTGATTAAACAGGGCTTGAGCCATGCCGAAGCCGGTGCAGATGTGTTTGCTCCAAGTGACATGATGGATGGCCGGATCGGTGCGATTCGTCAGGCCTTTGAAAAAAATGGTCATATCTATACCTCCATCATGGCCTATTCAGCCAAATATGCATCAAGTTTCTATGGTCCGTTCCGTGATGCAGTCGGTTCTGCCAGCAATTTAAAAGGCGGCAATAAATACAATTACCAGATGGATGTCGGTAACCGTGCTGAAGCCCTGCATGAAATTGCGCTGGATATTCAGGAAGGTGCAGACATGGTGATTGTTAAACCGGGCATGCCTTATCTGGATATCGTCCGCGAAGTCAAAGACACTTTTGGCGTACCAACCTTTGTCTATCAGGTCAGTGGCGAATACGCGATGCTGGCTGCGGCAATTCAAAATGGCTGGTTATCTGATAGCGTCATTTTAGAATCATTGATGAGCTGTCGTCGTGCCGGTGCAGATGGTATCTGGACCTATTTTGCTGAAGAAGCTGCGCTTAAACTGAAAGACATGAAGTAAAAGGATTTCGGCGCAATGCATATTGCCATTGTCGGCGCTGGCATCACCGGTTTGATGTCGGCGCTGGAACTGCTTGAACAGGGATGTTCTGTTACCCTTTTTGATCAACAGGCCGCCGGACAGGCTGCATCCTGGGCTGGAGGAGGAATCCTTTCCCCGATGTATCCGTGGCGTTATCCCGCTGCTGTAAATGCTCTGGCTCGACATGCCAAACCCATGTATCAGGACTGGAATCAAAAACTGCAACCTTTCACTGGCATCGATTTCCAGATTCATGAAACAGGTATGCTGATTTTTGATGAATCCGATTTTGAAATCGGTTTAAGTTATGCCAAAACACATCAGGATCCGCAGCAACAGGCAGAATTGCTTGATCAGGCTAAACTGCAACAGATCAATCCAAGAATTAATCAGAGCAAATTCAAGCAGGCGATTTATTTCCCTGAACTGGCGAATATCCGTAATCCACGGTTATTACAGTCGATCATTCACTATTTGAAGCAGCATCCTCGTGTCACCTGGCAAGAAGACTGTAAAATCACTCGGCTCAATATTCAGCAAGGCTGTGTAAAAAGTATCTCAGATGAACATAGCCAGGTTTTTCAGGCAGATCAATATGTGTTCACAACCGGAGCATGGTCGCAACACTGGTCACAGCAACTTGGTTTGGAAATTCCGGTACAGCCGGTTCAGGGCCAGATGCTGCTGTTTAAAACGCCAGAAAACTGGCTGCCGACCATGTGCATGCATAAGGTGATGTACCTGATTCCACGTCAGGATGGACATGTTTTATGTGGCTCCAGTATGCGTCAGGTCGGTTTTGACACCTCGCCTTCTAGCGAAATCCGGCAGGATATTTTACAGGCGTGTATCGAGATGGTACCGGAACTGGCAGATTTTCCGCTGGTCAAGCAATGGGCCGGATTAAGACCCAGCTCACCCGATGGTATTCCCTATATTGGCAAAATTCCCAAGCTACACAATGCCTGGGCCAATTTTGGACATTTCCGGAATGGTTTATGCATGGGGCCGGCATCAGGCAAACTACTCGCTCAACTCATCCTTAAACAAATGCCAATCGTTGATCCAGCTCCTTATGATCCTGTCCGTTTATTAGAGCCCAGTCGTTTAGTGCTTTAGGATATTATCCAGTGCTTCTTTCAGAGTTGGATAATGAAACTGGAATCCAGCCTCCTGCAAGGCTTTGGACTGTACATACTGACCGTTTAAGACCAGTTGTGACTGTTCTCCCAGCATCATTTTCAGACTGCATGCCGGTAGTGGAAGTAAGGGTTTGCGCTTCAGAATCTGGGCCGCAGTTCGTGCAAACTGGGCCTGACTACTTTTTTCTGGCGCGACCACATTAAAGATCTGCTCGGCTGTATCCTCAAGTATCAAGAATTCAATCGCACGCAGCACATCCTCTAGATGCACCCAGGTCACTGGCTGACGTCCATGACCAATCCGCCCGAACAGATTCAATTTAATCGGCAATAGCATCTGCGGAAGAATCCCGCCACCTTTGCCAAACACCACAGCAAAGCGAACAATCTTGGTGTTCTGGTTAGTATAGGATAAGGCCAGTTGCTCCCACTTCGCACAGAGTTCAGACATAAAAATATCTTGTGGCGGGCTTTGTTCCGTGCAGACCTGATCCCAGTGCTCATTGGGGTCAATGCCATAATAACCAACCGCCGATGTTGAAATAATCCGTTTCGGTCTAAGCTGATTTTTTTCTAAATAATCAAATAACTGTCTGGTGGTATCTAAACGGCTATCCAGCAATTTCTTTTTACGCGCTACCGTCCAGCGGCCTTGACCGATGCTTTCGCCAGCCAGATTGACCACATAATCAATCTGATGCTGTTTTAATTCATCCAGCTGGTTAATCCAATGAAAGTCCGGATGTGGTTCACGTTTATTTTTCTGACGAGTCAGACCAATCACCCGATAATCACGTTCTAATAAAAAACGCACGAGATGACTGCCAATAAAACCACTCGCTCCCGTCAACAGCACTACAGGTTTATACATTCGTCATTCTTCGCCTTATTATTTTCTTGATTTAAATTATACGCCACTCATCTTTAGCTTTTTAAACCGAGAAGATCTTTGTAGTGGAGAATTTGTATCTTTCATCATTCAATCAATTTATGAAGATCAGTCGTCACACAATGATTCATCTATACTCACTGAGGTGGATGGCCAAACATTTTCTCTGCCATACGTTGTGACTGCTTGCCATAAAACCAGTAGGTCAGCAGATACAGCGGAATTGCGATCATCAGGAACATTATCAGCACAATGCTCATAAACTGTGGCTGCTGTAGATACAGCAAGAAGTCCTGCCAGGCATTCGGATTGGAACGGGTGGCGATGACAATACCGAGCAAAAGAAATAATAAATTATAGCCCCAGTAAATCAGGCTAAACCCGAGGGTAAATTTCTTACGCTCTGCCTGGGTCGGCGCACGTTTTTGCTGTTTTAAAAATTTAAATAACACCCAAATCATGGCCACCAGATAAGGAACAATCGTCAAAACTGCACCCATGCCCATCGGCAACAAGGCAGCCAGTACACCGCAAATACAGGTAAAAATAAAACATATAACGAAAAACCAGATAAAATAACGACTTAGCGGCAACATATGCATGACTCAGTGATCTTCAACAAGCTAGTATAAAAAAAATCAGGTTTTTTTTCATTTTATTGTCAACCATCCACTACAGGGTGACGTTATATAGGGTACAAGGTACAAAAATTTGGACTGGCATCCACGAATTTTTGCTGACCTTTAGAGCTAAAGCAATAAGTCCAGTGTACAGGGAAATTTTGAATAGCAGCCAAAATCTTCATGTAACACAAATTTGACCGACGATTTCATCATCACTCGAATCGTCGGTTTTTATTTTTTTAAATCTCTATTTTTTAAAAGTCTGATGGATTGCATGACTTTTCTATATCTGATGATTTGGATGCGATCATGCAGTAATTTCCATACTGATCAAAATAAATTCAGCTTAAACATCACCAACAATTCGCTGAAATATCGTTTTACAAGTAGATTTTTACCTGTGCTTTTTCCTATAGTAGCAAGGCAGATATCTTGGGGTTCATTACATGGCAGTTCATTTTCTTCACACTTCCGATTGGCATCTGGGACAATTTTTCCATAACCATGACCGTGAATTTGAACATGCACAGTTTTTGACTTGGCTACTTGAGCAAATTAAAACAAAGCAGCCGCATGCTCTGCTGATTGCCGGCGATATTTTTGATGTGATCAATCCAGCTTCCAGTGCGCAAAGACAACTATACCAGTTTCTGGCCGACGCCCACGACCTGGCGCCACATATGCAGACCCTGATGATTGCAGGCAATCATGATTCCGGTTATCGGATTGAACAGGTTGAACCCTTGCTGGCCAAATTCAATGCCAAAGCTGTGGGAATCGTAGGCCGCACTGCAGAAAATACCCTGAACCTGGATCGTCTACTTATTCCTATTTATGATCGGGATAAAAATATCATCGCCTGGTGTCTGACCCTACCCTATTTACGCAGTGCCGAAATTACCGGACTGAATGAACATACCAGCAATAACCAGAACGCGATCAGTTATCTGCATCAACAACTGATTGCCGAAGCCAGAGCCCGCAAACAGCCACATCAGGCACTAATTTTAATGTCACATGCGCACATGCAAGGTGGCGAAACTTCCGACTCGGAACGGCCAATTATTGTCGGTAATGAAGAAGCGCTCTCGACGGCGCTGTTTGATGAAGTGATTGATTATGTCGCACTCGGTCATCTGCATAAACCACAAAAAGTTGGTCAGCCGCATATCCGTTATAGTGGCTCACCAATTCCGCTGTCATTTAGTGAAATCAACTATCAACATCAGGTGGTTGAGGTCAGAATTGATCCTGAACAAAGCCCGGAACAGCGCTTTCAATACGATGTTCTAAAAGTGCCACGCACCGTCGAGCTGTTCCGGATTCGGGAAAAGCTGGAAGATTTAATTGCTAAACTTCAGGCCTTGCCTGCCGGAGAAATCGAACAACTGTCGGCACGACATTTTCTGGAAATAGAATACACCACCGATGCGCCGCCACCAGTCGATTTACGCCAGCAAATTGAACTGGCTTTACCCGCCAACCGTTACCGCTTGCTGCGCATCAGCCGGATTTATCAGCAACAGGCCGAACATACGCAAGGAGATTCGAAAATTGATCTGGCACCACCGACGCCGGAATCGCTGTTTTTGAATATCTGGAAAAAAATGGGCTATGAACATGATCATTCTGTACAACAGGATTTTCAGCAACTTCTGGTTGAAGCCCAGCACGAACTTGCTCAGAAACAACAAGCCTAGGATCGGCCATGAAAATTTTACGTTTGAGTCTCAACAACCTGGCCTCCCTCACTGGCACCCATCATATTGATTTTGAATCCAGCCCTTTAACACATGCCGGCCTGATTGCAATCACTGGAAAAACCGGAGCCGGTAAATCGACCCTGCTCGATGCCATGTGTCTGGCGCTCTATAACGAAATTCCACGTCTAAAAGGTGCGACCGGCAGCCTGAAAGATGCCGGTGGTCAGGATGTTTCGATTAAAGACTCCAAGAATATTCTACGCCGTGGCTGCGTGCATGGTTTTGCCGAGCTGGAGTTTATTGCCCTGGATAGCAAACGCTATACAGCACGCTGGGAGATTCGCCGGGCACGTCAGAAAGTCGATGGCAATCTAAAAGTAGATCGTTTTATCAAGTGCATCGATGATGATACGACGCTAACGCAAAAAATATCTGAAGTTACCCCCTTAATTGAAAAACTGCTGGGCCTGAGCTTTGAACAGTTTACCCGCGCGGTACTGCTGGCGCAGTCGGAAGTTGGCGCATTTTTAAAAGCCAAAGATCATGAACGTGCAGACTTGCTGGAATATCTGACCAATTCGCAGATTTTCAGTCTAGTTAGTCAGAAAGCCGCAGAGAAATTCAGCGAAGTCAAAAACAAGCGCAACGATCTGGAAAAGCTGATCGGGCATATTGAAATTCTGTCTGAAGAAGACATCAGCGCTTTACAACAGCAGCAGAACTCTTTGTCTTTGCAACTTCAGAATTTGCAGCAATCAGAAAAACTGCTAGAAAATGAGAAACAATGGCATCTGGACCGACATAAACTCTATGCAGAAGTCCATGCCAAAAAAGAAGTCTACGAAGTACAGCAAGATGCAGTAAATAAATCTGCAGGACAGCAACAGCTACTGGAGCAGCTGGATGAATTCCAGTCGATTCGGGATCAGTTTGTGAGTCGTACCCGTCTAGCCCCTCAAAAAGAGCAGATTCAGCACCAGCACACCCAATTTACGATGGAATTTGAAACGCTCAAACAGAGCTTTGTAGCAGAAGAAGCCAAACTTACAGCCTTACAACAACAGCAGCACCAGTTTCAGCAACACTTGGCAGACCTGAAACCGCATCTGGAGGCAGGTTTAAGGCTGGATCATGCAATTGATACGGTATCAGAGCGGTACAAAAAACTGCATGCAGAGCAAAGCCAGTTTCAAACCCTTCGTCTACAGCCTTTAGAAGAACAACTGCGACAGCAACAACAGACTTTGAATCAGCTACAAGCTCGGCAAGAAAAGGTTGCACAACAATTGGCTGAATCTGGCTTTTTAAATGTGTTCGATCTGGAGCCGCAAAGTACCTTGCAACGCATACAAGACTTTATGCGTCAGTATCAGCAACTGCAGCAACAGAATCCGGACAGCCTGAAGCAGCCTTTACCTGAACTGGAAAAAACCGTTACAGTACTTTCAGGAAATCTGAACCAGTGGATACAACAGCATCATAGTCTGGAACAGCTAGAAGAGCATCTCAAAATCATTCAGGAAATGCGTCAGCAACGCCAAGCGGAACAGCGTCAGCTCGACCTGCTGCAACAGCAGGTACAACAAATCGTTCAACAATCACAAGAATTTGAACAACTGCAATCTGCTGTAAATAGCCAACAGCAGCAACTAAAAATGCAGCAAGAGGCCGAACAGGCACTACATCAGCAGATTCAGGCTGAACAACAGGCCTATGAACACCTGGAACAAATACTTGCCCAGCAACGTTTATTGCATGCGCAAAGTGTGCAGGATCTTCGTGGCCAGTTAAAACCGGATGAGCCATGCATGGTCTGTGGAAGCCCAGCCCATCCTTTTGTCGATGCCGTCCATGAACATCTGGAACAGAGCCTGAACCAGCTACAGGAGCAACAGTTACGGCAGGCAAAACAGCAGCTCGATCAGCAACTGCAATCTCAGCAGCAGCAACGCATTGAAATGTCTAAAGCACAAACAGTAATTGAGCAACAGCAACAGCGTTGCCAGATCCTGCAAAACCAGATTCAACAATCCTCTGCTGACTGTAAATCTCAACTACTTAAACTGGAAGTGGTTACCGAGCAGCACAATGATCTTCCTACATTCATCCAGTTACTGGCGAATCACACTCAAAGTCTGGTCCAGCAGCTAGAACTATCACAACAGCAGGAACAACAGCTCCAGCAACAATTACAACAATGGCGTCAACAACAACAGCAATTGCACCAATTACAACTGGCTCTACAGCAACGTCAGCAACTCGACCAGCTGATACACCCAGTTTTAAGCATACTGCCCGAGCAGTACCAGTCGCAGCCACCTATGCTCTGCTTACCTCAGTTGCAACGACAAGTAGAGCACCGCATGCAGCACTTGGCAGTACAAAAGCAGCTGGAATCTGACCTGCATCAACAGCAGCAGATATTGGAAAAGAGCCAGTATCAACTACAATTGGAACAGCAAAATTTTGCTCAATTGAGCCAGTCTGTAGAGCAGTTGATTCAGCAAGGCAAAGACCTGCGTCAACAACTGGCTGAACTGACCCAAGAACATGCAGGACAAGTCTACCGTGTCGCTGCAGAATGGCGCGATGCACTAGAGCTACAAGCCAAGACCTTAGAGCAGACTTTAGAACAACAGCGTCAATGCACGGCGCAGGCCGAAAAACAGTGGCATCAAACCCACTTAAAACTGCAAGAATTTATCAGCCAACTTCAGCAGATCGATCAGCAATTGGCTCAATATCAGCAAGATATTCAGGCATGGCAAGCAGCACATCCTCAAGTGACGGCAGCTCAAATTGAACAATGGCTCAGTATTGATCTGAGCAACCATCAACGCATTCGTCAGAATCTGGCCAACCAGAAACAGGCACTCGAAAATGCCAGAACAGCCTGGCAATTACTTGAAGAACAATATCAGGCCCATTTAAAACTACAGCCAGAACATGAATTTGAGGAAATTGAACAAAAACTTGGCATGCTGCATCAGGAAAAAATAATGCAGCAGGAAGTGCTCAATGAAACTGATGCCAAACTGCGTATGAATGCCAATAATCAAAACACCTATGCCAAATATCAGCAGCAAATTGAGCAGATCAAAGCCGAAGAATACCGTTGGGGTCGTATTTACGACCTGATCGGACATAAGGAAGGTACCAAATTCCAGAAAATTGCCCAGGAACATCATCTGGATATTCTGGTGGAATATGCAAATCAGCAGTTGCAACCGTTGGCACCCCGCTATCAGTTACACCGTATTCCGGATAGCCTGAGTCTGGCGATTATTGATCTGGACATGAATAGTGAAGTCCGCCCTGTGCTGTCCCTATCGGGTGGTGAAACCTTCCTGGTTTCATTGGCTTTGGCTTTGGCGATTGCCAATATGGCCTCCGGCTCCATGAAACTGGAATCACTGTTTATTGATGAAGGTTTTGGTACGCTAGATCCTGCTTCGTTACATATGGTGATGAATGCACTGGATCATTTACAAAGTCAGGGTCGTAAAGTTGTATTAATCTCGCATGTGCAGGAAATGCATGAACGTATTCCGGTACAGATTCAGGTCAAACCGGTTGGTGCAGGTGCAAGTACCATTCAGATTATAGGCTAAGGATCATGAACACTGCCCCGAATACGCTCTCGCACTATTTCAGCCTACAGCTTGAGAGCCTACGGGGTATCAGTGCCATTGTGGTGTTATTCAGTCACTGCTTTCAGGCATTTATTGCGCCTTTCGATACCAGCATTTATTCATGGATACGCCTGCTTGGGCAGGCTGCAGTCATGATTTTCTTTGCCTTAAGTGGCTATCTGATCGGCTATTCGATTCAGCACAACATTCATCAGCATGGTCAGTTCAATCTGCACCGTTATGCCCGACAGCGTTGCAGCAGAATTTTACCACCCTTTCTGTTTGCCATGGGGTTGACGCTGCTTTTATATCTGCTTGCTCCACTATTATTTGCCAGTCATACTCATGCTTTTCAACACAGTTTTGGCATGATGATCCGGACTGACTATAGTGTAGACATGATGGAATTTATTGGTTCGCTGCTATTTTTGAATGGCTTTGTAACACCAACGGTTTCAGCCAATGCTGCGCTCTGGAGCCTGAGCTATGAAGTGTGGTTTTATGTGCTGGCCGGATTCCTACCTTTTTTAAAAAATTCGGAAATCGCCAAAATCGGATTTTTTATAGTTCTGGCTATACTGTCATTACTGAACATCCAGTTTTTTATTTATTTTCTGGTCTGGCTTAGTGCCTTTGCCTGTTCATTTCAATATATCCAGCTACGTTTTTTAAACCGCTTACAATCGGTCAAATTAGCCCTATTCGGCTTGGCATTTCTAATTGCCTGTTTTGATGCTTACCAGTTTCAGATGATCGATGAAACCCAGCAATACCGCGCTGCGAATTTCACCCCTTTTAATTTCTGTGTGGGTCTGGCCTTTAGCTGCTGGCTGGTACAGCTCCAGTATCAACGCAGTCATTATCATGCGGTCTGGGTTCAATCCGCAGACTTTTCCTATACCTTGTATGTCACCCATTTCCCCTTACTTTTATTTATTTTGGGCTGTATTCCGGCAACTTTAGGCTATGGTCTGGGTGGAGCAGTTTTAGCCTTGCTTACGAGTATGTTCGGCATAATAGTCTTTGCCTGGCTGATGGCTAAATGGCTCGAACCAGCCAGAAAAAAAGCGTTATCCAATACCCTGCGATAACGTTTTGCTGCAAAAAACTGACATTAGTAGTTTATACATCTTTTTTAGGCCGTGCACCAAATAGGGCTGTGCCAACACGAACCATGGTAGAACCCGCAGCAATCGCTTCGGTCATATCCGCAGACATGCCCATACTTAAAGTATCCCAATCTTCAGGATGTGCATGCTGAACTTTGACTGCATCAAATAAAACTTTGGCATCACCAAAGGATTGAGGATTATTTGGTGCTGGAATCACCATCAGGCCACGTAAACGCACATTCGGTAGTTGACTGATCTGTGCGACCAAATCTGCAACTTCTGCCGGCTGGCAACCATCTTTGGTATCCTGACCATCAATATTCACCTGAATACAGATATTTAGTGCAGGCTGATCATCTCCACGCTGATTTGATAAGCGCTCGGCAATAATTAGGCGATCGACTCCATGTACCCAGGCAAAATTTTCTGCCAGAGCCTTGGTTTTGTTGCGCTGCACATGTCCAATAAAATGCCACTCAATCTCCAGCTCTTTCAGTGCCGTGATTTTTTCCAGCGCTTCCTGCAAATAGTTTTCACCAAAAGCACGTTGCCCGGCCTGATACATCTCTGCCAGCACGCTGCTCGGCTGGGTCTTGGAAACGGCAAGCAGTTGCACCGCATCTGCTTCGCGGCCGGCCTCAACACAGGCAGTTTCAATTTGCACTAAGACCTGATTTCGTGACTGTTGCAACATATTCATTGATGGGGTTCTCATTTCATTCATCTTTTTTTCCCTTGCCCATGAACTAAGTGTTGGTTAAGCTGTGGGAAAGCCTTATTATTCTATCAAAATAATTAACATTTTAATGAACTCGGGGACCTTATGGATATCACAGAATTGTTGGCATTTTCTGCTAAAAATGGTGCGTCGGATTTACACTTGTCTGCGGGCTTACCGCCAATGATTCGTGTCGATGGGGAAGTTCGTCGCATCAACCTGCCAGCATTAGAACACAAAGAAGTGCATAAACTCGTTTATGACATCATGAACGATAAACAGCGCCGTGATTTTGAAGAAAATCTGGAAACTGACTTCTCTTTTGAAGTGCCTGGCGTGGCGCGTTTCCGTGTCAACGCATTTAACCAGAACCGCGGTGCCGGTGCGGTATTCCGTACCATTCCCTCTAAAGTCCTGACCCTTGAAGATCTGGGCATGGGACAAATTTTTAAAGACATCTGTGAATATCCACGTGGTCTGGTACTGGTGACAGGTCCTACCGGTTCGGGTAAATCAACCACCTTGGCGGCGATGCTGGATTATATTAATGACAACCGCTATGACCATATTCTGACCGTCGAAGATCCGATCGAATTTGTGCATCAGTCCAAGAAATGTCTGATTAACCAGCGTGAAGTGCATCGTGATACGCATGGCTTTAATGAAGCATTACGTTCTGCATTACGTGAAGATCCGGATATTATTCTGGTCGGTGAGATGCGTGACCTTGAAACCATTCGTCTGGCTTTAACTGCGGCAGAAACGGGTCACCTTGTTTTCGGCACCCTGCATACCACCTCAGCGGCCAAAACCATTGACCGTGTGATCGACGTATTCCCTGCCGAAGAAAAAGACATGGTACGCGCCATGTTATCTGAATCCCTACAAGCCGTAGTTTCACAGGCTCTACTGAAGAAAAATGGTGGTGGGCGTGTCGCAGCGCATGAAATAATGATCGGTATTCCGGCGATCCGTAACCTGATCCGTGAAAACAAAGTCGCACAGATGTACTCAGCAATTCAGACCGGTGCCAACTATGGCATGACCACGCTGGATCAGACACTAAAAACGCTAGTGTCCAAAGGTTTGATCAGCCCGCAAGTTGCACGTACTGCAGCCAAACAGCCAGAAGCATTTTTATAAAAAAATTGAATTGTATTGGGGTTTATATACATGGATTTTAACGGCTTACTCGATTATATGGTGGAGAAAAAAGCATCGGATCTGTTCATTACTGCCGATGTCGAACCGTCCATCAAGATTAATGGGCAGATTTTACCGATTGGTTCGGTAAAATTACCCGGTGCGGCAGTAGGACAACTGCTCCATTCCATCATGACCGAAAAGCAGCGTAAAGAATTTGCTGACAGTCGTGAATGTAACTTTGCCATCAGCACGCCGGATAAAAGTGCCCGCTTCCGTGTCAGTGCCTTTCAGCAACGAGATCAACCGGGGATGGTGCTGCGTCGGATTGAAACTGTTATTCCCACGATGGATGAACTCAAGTTACCGCCGATTCTAAAAGAACTGGCGATGACCAAACGTGGCATCATTATTTTTGTCGGGGCAACGGGTACCGGTAAATCAACCTCGCTGGCGTCTTTGGTCGGTTATCGTAATGAAAATTCCAAAGGTCATATCATTACCATTGAAGATCCGATCGAATTTATTCACCAGCATAAGGGCTGTATTATCACCCAGCGTGAAGTCGGCATCGATACTGATTCATTTGAAATTGCCCTGAAAAATACCCTGCGTCAGGCACCAGACGTGATTCTGATCGGTGAGATCCGTTCACGTGAAACCATGGATTATGCGATTGCCTTTGCCGAAACCGGTCATCTGGTCTTTGCTACCCTGCACGCCAACAACGCCAACCAGGCCATTGACCGGATTATCCATTTCTTCGAAGCAGACCGACATAATCAGCTGTTCATGGACTTGTCCCTGAACATGAAAGCCATTGTGGCACAGCAACTGATTCCAACCATCGATGGTAATGGTCGCCGTGCAGCGATTGAGATTCTGATTAACTCACCACTGATTGCCGACTTGATTCGTAAAGGTGATGTGCATGAGATCAAGGATCTGATGAAGCGTTCCCGTGAACTGGGCATGCAGACCTTCGATCAGGCGCTCTATGATCTGTATAAAGCCAAACAGATCAGCTATAAAGATGCGCTGAAACATGCGGATTCACCAAATGACTTGCGTCTGCAAATCAAGCTCTCAGAAGAAGGTGGCAGCCACTTATTACGTGCGCATTCCAATATTACTTTTGATGGTCAGTCCTGATCATCTTGAAGGCATAAAAAAACAGGCTTCGCATGAAGCCTGTTTTTTTTGTTTGAACCAACGCTCAAATTATTTTTTACGGAACACTTCCTGACAGGCAGGCGCATCGCAATAACCATACAGATTCAGTGAGTGACCGGTTAATTCAAAACCAAATTTTTCAGCAACGTCATGCTGCTCTTTTTCAATCGTGTCATTAATAAATTCAACAACTTTGCTGCAATTTAAACATACTAGGTGATCGTGGTGATCTTCCTGCATAATTTCAAAAACTGAATGATTATTTTCAAAATTATGACGTTCGATGATGCCCGCTGCTTCAAACTGCGTTAACACACGATACACAGTTGCTAAACCTACATCTTCGCCCTGATCGAGTAAAGTCTTGTAAATATCTTCCGCACTTAAATGATGTTGTTTTGAATTTTCTAGTAATTCTAATATTTTAATTCGTGGAAGGGTAACTTTCAGC
Source organism: Acinetobacter sp. USHLN143 (assembly GCF_037145695.1). Taxonomy (GTDB): domain Bacteria; phylum Pseudomonadota; class Gammaproteobacteria; order Pseudomonadales; family Moraxellaceae; genus Acinetobacter; species Acinetobacter fasciculus. The sequence goes on along the minus strand of NZ_JBBCWZ010000003.1, from coordinate 93,881 downwards.
CCAGCTTTTCGTAAATCTTGGTTTGAAATAGTCATGTAAAAAGGTCTCTCAACAAAATCAAAGTTGGAATATGCAACAAAGTTTAGATGCAGTATGATCTATCCTTGGATCAAATGCATCATAATTAATTTGGGATAGTTTAGCAAAATGCAAAAAATCATGTTGACGTTATTCGTCACTTCATTGCTCGTCGGCTGTTCGACATTAGGTGTTTATAAAGTAGATATTCCACAAGGAACCCCTTTAACCCAAGCACAAGCCGCTAAAATTCAGGTGGGAATGAGCCATCAACAGGTGCGTTTCTTACTGGGCAGTCCAACAGTAAGCGATCCACTGAATCCTTTACGTTGGGACTACATCTATAACTATACCCCAGGAACCTACGCTAAAAAAGCCAAGATCCCGGCAGCCCAAGGCCAGCATTTGAAAATCTACTTTAACCAGTCTGGTATCGTAGAACGTGTTGAAGGTCTGGAGACGATTCCAGAATCTCAACCCGGCTTACCAGGATCAAAAGAAGCAATTTTAAATGCTCCTCCACTATAGTCGGTTTCTCATGAAAAAGCCCCTGAATCATCAGGGGCTTTTTTGATTAAGCTGATTGATTGAGCAGATCATTGAGGCTACTGCTCATTCAAGCCGCTTTCTATTCGGAAGACGGTTTCAGCTTTCTTAAAAGATTGCCTCTGGCATAACGACCCACAGGATTTTTCTCGGCGCGTTTACGTCGGATGTCTTTAGGATTGATGGTCAGTGCTCGGTAAATTTCCACCCGATCACCTGCTGCCAGTGGCTGCTGATGATCTTGCAAGCGCACGCCAAAAATGCCCAGAGATAACGGTTCAGGCAATTCGACCTGCTCACGGATTCCACTTTGCTCAATCGCATCCAATGCTGTCATGCCGGACTGAAATGGCACGGCTAGATGAAATTGTTTTTCTGGCGTCGCATACGCCACCCAGATCATCGCCTCACTCATCAGATGAATTGTCCTAAGACAGCAATGATTGCCAGAATAATCCCGACCGGTAACACTACACGTACTGCAATACGCCAGATGTTATAAAACGCTTCAGAGCTGAAATTCATTGATTTACGCAAATGACTGATCTTCATGATCCAGCCGGCAAATAATGCATAGATCAAACAAATCAATAAGCCCCAGACGAGCAAGACCACATTGAAAATTGGGCTTAGATTTGGAATAGCCCAGATCAGCGTAACCGCAGCCACAGTCGCCCATTGAATCACAGGATGAAGCTGGCGTTGCTGTAACTGTTCACGTGCCATTTGCAGAATTAATGCTGCAGCTGCCACCATTGCTGCGACCAGAGTAAATGCAGGGATTTGCGCTTGCACGGCAAAGAAAGCAAATGCAATGACAGCAACTAGCTGCGCAATCCAGATCGGCAATACCGTCTTGCTGGCGACATCCTGTTGTTGTACAGCGCTCAGACTAGACTGCCAGTACAAGCCCATGCCCAGACCACTTGCGACCAAAGCCAATACGGTGGCATTGCCCCATTCCGAGAACTCGACTGGTGTGACTTGCCATGCAGGTAGCGCCGTTCCCATCACATTGGCTAGAACCAGAGACGCCAGTACGCCAATCGTGGTAACAGCCAATAAAATTTGACGCGGTAGCAGTGACAGGGCCAACGCTACTATTGCCAATCCAATCAACAGAAGATTGGGTGCAAGATCAAGTGCAGCAATCGCTAGAACATTGCTGGCATTGTTCAGCATGGCACCTGCCAAAAACGGAATAAAGATCACACTTAACCAGCCGACAATACGCCATTTCTGTGACGCATCAGCTTCACGGGTCAGTGTCGACAGCGCCTGTAATGGCGTTGTTTTAGAGCGCTTGGCCAAAGCAATTTCCAAGTAGCAGACTGGAAGCGCCAGAATCAGCATGGTGGCCAACCAGAGCATCCAGAAATCCAGCTGACGATCAATCTGGATACCGGTTATCGGTGCGAGCGTCGCGATGATAATAAACGATAAACAGAAAGCCATCAGCGGCGATAACCATTTTGACATAGCATTGTCCTGCATGATGCATTCCTATAAAAATCTAGCGCTATTTTGCCTTGTGAAGCGGTGAAAATCAAAAACAAAAAGCAAACCACCATGACAGTGATTTGCTGCGCAAAAATTATAATTAGATTTTAATTTTTGTTATCTCGTTACGTCTTTTATTATGAGAAGAAACGAGCGAACCAGTTTTTACCTGTTTTCTTTTCTTTTTCCTTGATGATGCCCATCATATTTTCTTTTACGGCACCGACATAATCGGCGTCATCGTGCTGAATATGGTTAATCAGCCATTTCGATAATACTTCGTGCAGTTCATGTTCAATCGACTGCCCCAGTTCAAAACGGTCACGATAAGATTCAATTTTCTTAATAAACAGGTCATGCACACGTTTATGCGGCACCCGATATTTATAGCCGGCTTCTTCCTGAAGAGATTCCTCAAAGGTGAAATGCGACTGGGTATAATCAATAATATTATCAAGAATCTGTTTAATACGGGCACGCTCGGTATTGGCATCAATTCCATCAATTTCGTTGATATAATCGAGAATTCGTTTGTGCTGATCGTCAATCACATCGATACCAGTATTATAATCTGGAACCCATTTCATTTTCATTACGACCACCTATAAATATTAAGGACTTATAACGTGAAAATGAGCATATAGCGTATTGATTCAAATAAAAATGAAGCAAATTAGTCGGCTTTCCGCCTAAATCCGGCTTTTTCATTTTAAGTTTCTGTTATATATAATTAAAAATAATTTATCCTGAGTAAAAGGCTAAGATATTAATTAACCAAAATCCACAATAAGCCTTTATTTATTCTTAGATTTTTTCTTATTTTTTAAATATAAAAAAACGGAGTTTAAACTCCGTCTTTAATCGCATTTCAATATTGATCAGCTCGCGTGACGCGTTTTAAGGAAGGATCAAGACGTTCACGTTCCAGACGTTCAACATGCGTCAACTGAGAACGTACTTTCGCCCCATGCTGAAACAGGATCATTTCACCGGGCTGGAAGGCAGTCCATTCTTCATTCTGGGTCAATGGTTCAGTGGTAATCACTGCGACGCGATCTTCAGGGGTCGTGACCTGACTAAAGTCCACTTCGACATCAATATCAATCAGCTGAGCCGGTCTAAACGGGTATTCACGTACCAGCCAGTGGAGTTTAGTAATCGCATAGCTAAACAGCGCCTGACCATTCGACAGGCAGAAATTAAAGGTGCCATGCTCCGCGATTGCAGGTGAAATTTCAGCTAGAAGATCGAAAACCTGATCCAGTTTCGGCTCATGATAGCCAAAGCGTTTCACCAGTTGATCCAGCAGGTAACAGAAGGCACGCTCACTGTCGGTATTTCCGACTGGGGTAAAGCGCCCTGACAGTTCAGGAAAATAATCATATAAATCGCCATTATGGGCAAAAATCCATTGCCGCCCCCAAAGTTCACGGCTAAAAGGATGCGAGTTTTCCAGATTAATTTTGCCTTGAGTGGCTTTACGGATATGGGCAATCACATTACGTGATTTGATCGGATAATTACGTACCAGCTCGGCAATCGGCGACTCAACCGCAGACTGGTTATCAACGAACAGACGGCAGGCTTTATCTTCAAAGAAAGCAATCCCGAAGCCATCCGCATGATCAGAGGTAATGCCCGCCCGCTGGGAAAACCCGCGAAAAGAAAAAGTAATATCCGTCGGGGTGGCACAATTCATTCCGAGCAGTTGGCACATGGTCTGGTTTCAGCTCTCTATTTACTTAGAAGCTTATTGTGCATGACTGTCCCAGTCATTTCAAATAGGTGGCTATAAGAAATCCAAATAAAAAAGAGTCTCTATTGAGACTCTTTTTCGAAAAAATTGGCTTAAGAACGATGCGGATTGGCACGATTGGTAATGAGGGTGCCCACACCATGATCGGTGAAAATTTCTAGTAAGCTGGCATGAGGTACACGGCCATCCACGATATGTGCACTTACGACGCCGCCTTTTACCGCATCCAGCGCACAACCGACCTTTGGAATCATGCCGCCATAAATCACGCCGGTTTCAATTAAACGATCGACTTCTTGAGTGGTCAAACCAGTCAAAAGATTTTTATTTTCATCCAGTACACCCGTGATGTTAGTCAGCAGAATCAGTTTTTCTGCCCCCAAAGCTTCAGCGACTTTACCAGCGACCAGATCGGCATTGATATTATAGGTATTGCCTTCTTCGTCGACGCCTAGCGGGGCAATGACTGGAATAAAGTCACTATTGGTGAACATTTCCAGAACATCGGTTTTCACACCGACAACTTCACCGACCAGACCCAGATCAATTTGCTGAACCGAACCATCTTCAGCCACTTTTTCCATCAACAGTTTTTGTGCACGGATCAGGTTACCATCTTTACCGGTAAGACCAATCGCACGGCCACCATGCTGGTTGATCAGGTTCACGATAGATTTGTTAACGCTACCGCCAAGTACCATCTCGACCACTTCCATGGTCGCAGGATCAGTCACGCGCATGCCGTCAATACGGTCTGATTCGCGGCCCAGCTGTTTCAGCATGGAATCGACTTGCGGGCCACCACCATGTACCACGATCGGATTAATACCGACTGTTTTTAATAATACGATATCACGTGCAAATGAACTTTCCAGCTCAGGATCGGTCATCGCGTTACCGCCGTATTTTACCACCAGGGTTTTACCCGCAAAGCGTTGAATATACGGCAAAGCTTCTGTCAAAATCTGTGCTTTGTCGATGCCTGTTTGTTGATTTGGCATTCGCCTCTCCTTATTGAGCATCTAAAATGTCTTGAGCGATCTCTGGATAACGGTCACGCAACATGGCTACAAACAGATGACGAATTTCATTTAGACCTTGGGCATTATTGGCATCAAAGCGCACTGTGAAATACTCACCTGTATTGGATGCTCGAATGATGCCAAAACCATCCTCAAAATCAAGACGTATCCCATCAATTTTACTGATTTGCGCATTAATTCTTGCGGATTGTTGTTCAACGAAGTTTAAAAGCTCAACAGGACGTACTTGACGCGTTGAAATATAAAGATCTTCAGTACCATGTCGTTTTGGATAAGCCGCCAAGGCCTGCGCGAGAGTTTGCCCCGTTTGGTCGAGATATTCCATGACTCTGAGCGCTGCATAGAGGCCATCATCATAGCCCCAGCCGCGACCATCATTAAAGACATAATGTCCGGCATATTCCCCACCAAAAATCGCCTGATGCTGAGAGTGGTTCAGATAAGTTCTGAGAAATGAACTGCCGGTACGAATCATCACCGGTTCCCCGCCCAGACGTTGCACTGTATCGCGAACCAGAGTTGAACATTTCACATCATAAACAAATTGGCGTGGTGCTGAATCGCTTAGGCAAATTTCGGCAAACAGACATAATAACTGATCGGCTGTGATAATCTGACCCTGTTCATCAACCAGAACCAGGCGATCGCCATCACCGTCCAGGGCAATACCGAGATCAGCCTGCTGCTCTATGACGGTTTGACGTAAAGTCTCAAGATGTTTGTCTTGCGAAGGATCCGGCGCATGATCCGGAAAATGTCCATTGGCCTCACAACGTAAAGCAGTCACTTCACAGCCCATTTTTCTGAGTACCAGGTCGGCACAACGTCCGGCTGAGCCATGCAGACCATCCAGAATCACTTTAAATGAGCGCTTTAATTGAATATCTTCTAATATTCCCTGCTGATACTGCAGGCAAAACTCTGGAATAATCTGATGTGGCAGTTCAGTTAAACCAAGGAGCTGGCTATCGCAATGCGACTTTGCCAGTTGGGCCACCTGTTGAATCATCTCAGGACAAGGTGGTTCACCATCAATAATCCATTTAATCCCATTATCTTCTTTAGGATTATGACTGGCGGTGACCATAATGCCATTGCCATCAAACTGACGTGCGGTGAAATATAGCATTGGGCTGGAACAGCAGCCTACAATAGTGGCTTCCAGCGAATAGTCTTCAAAAATACGGGCAATGGTATCGGCAAAAGCCGGGCTACTGATGCGTGCATCATAACCAATGGCGACACGTGTCTGTCCCGCAGCCTGATACTGCTGGGCTAAACCGTGGGCAATTGCATCAATGATCCCGGCACCTAATAGACTGACTTTACCGCGTATGTCATAGGCACGAAAGATATGCATGGGGAATGGATGATTCATAGATCCCATAAAACTGTCTTTTCACTATTCGTTAAAATAAAGAGATTTAAAATGATGATTTCATCATAATGACTTTAAACATTTGTTTTTGTTTTAAGACCCGCTATTTTTAAACGATTTCAATGTAACAATCAATTATAAAAATATAATCTACAACTTTAGAATTATAGAGTTCTTGTAATTAAACAATGATTATTTAATTATATTTATTTTGAGTTTCATCTGATTAGATATTTGATAACTACATAAATTTTAGATTTAAATAACTCTACTTGGCTAGAAAATAAGGTTTTATTTTTAAATATATTTCAACCCACTCATTCTTTTAATATTTAATCTAATCAACTAAAAATGGCTTACATCCAGTTAATGAATGTAGGCCACGATTAAAACTTAGTTTTTACCCGTATGACCAAAACCGCCAGCACCGCGTTCAGTCGCTTCGAATTCATTCACTTGATCAAATTCAGCCTGCACCACAGGAACCAAGACATACTGCGCCAAACGCTCACCTGGCTCTAAGCTGAATGCCGTCTGGCTACGGTTCCAAACGGATACCATCAATTCACCCTGATAATCAGAATCGATTAAGCCTACCAGGTTACCCAACACGATCCCATGTTTATGGCCTAAACCCGAACGTGGCAAGATCAGACCAGCAAATGCAGGATCTTCAATATAGATTGCTAAACCAGTTTTTACCAAAACCGTTTGGCCTGGTTCAATGATCGTAGTTTCTGTAACACACGCACGCAAATCCAGCCCCGCTGAACCTGTCGTAGCATAAGTCGGTAATGGCCATTCCTGACCGAGACGTGAGTCAAGGACTTTCACCTGAACTTTCATGTATTCATTCCTGTTGTTTCATTTAAAATAAGAGCAAGCCTTGTTTCTTATCGTTTGATAAGATTACGCAAATTATCAAGATAATGTTGGGCTTGTAATTTCGGATCGATGTTGCCTGCCAGCTTTTTCTTACGACCTAACCATTCCAGCTCATCTTCTGGTAATTCATCCAGGAAACGGCTTGGGGTCATTTGCTTCATCTGCCCGCCCGCCTTGCGTTGTTCTGCCAAAGTAATGGTCAAGCCCTGACGTGCACGAGTAATCCCCACATACATCAGACGGCGTTCTTCTTCGACGGTTTCCGCAGCGATCGAGTTTTTATGCGGCAGAATTTCTTCTTCCAGCCCAATCAGATACACATAAGGAAACTCAAGACCTTTGGATGCATGTAAAGTCAGTAAGTTGACTTTATCGGTGTCTTCTTCTTCTTGTTGCTGCTCCAGCATATCCAGCAGCACCATTTTACGAATTACACTTTCAATATTCTTTTCATCAACATCCTCAGCGCGGTTAATCAGGCTTTGAATGCTGCTGTAGAGCACTTCGATATTGTCGAGCTTGGTTTTTTCCTGCGCTGGCGTGGCTGCAGTTTCCTTGATGTAATCGATATAACCGGCTTCAATCATCATCTGGCGGATGATCGGCACTGGTTCATCATCATCCAGTAAATTGCGGGTAAAGCCCTCAATAAAATCGGCAAACTCGGCCAATTGGGTCGTGGCCTTTTTCGGAATCGCCATGGTCAGGCGCTGATCCGCTGCCGCAGCCAGAAGCGACAGATTATTTTCCTGAGCAAATAAGCCGAGCTTTTCCAGCGTTACCGGACCAATCGCCCGTTTTGGCGTATTGATAATTCGCAGGAATGCACTGTCATCTTCAGGGTTAATGATCAGACGTAAATAACTCATCATGTCCTTGATTTCGGCACGCGCGAAGAAGGACTGTCCGCCAGATAATTTATACGGAATCTGCATCTGACGTAGATGGGTTTCTAAAATACGCGCCTGGAAATTGCCACGGTACAACACCGCATAATCTTTCCAGCTTTTACCATTCATCAGCTTATGCGTGATCAGGTCTTTAACCACGCGCTCTGCTTCATCATCATCATTTCGGCAGGTAATCACACGGATCACTTCACCATGGCCTTTGTCTGACCAGAGCTTTTTATCAAAAATATGCGGATTATTGCCAATCACGGTGTTGGCTGCTTTAAGAATACGACTGGTCGAACGATAGTTCTGTTCTAGCTTGATCACTTTCAGATTAGGAAAATCCTGCTGCAACAAAGCCATATTTTCCGGTTTAGCACCACGCCAGGCATAAATCGACTGGTCATCATCGCCTACCGCAGTGAATTGTCCCATCACACCGACCAGTAATTTCACCAGAATATACTGCGCCGTATTGGTATCCTGATATTCATCGACCAGCAGATAACGCACACGATTTTGCCATTTGTCACGGACTTCTGCATTTTCCTGCAGCAAGCGCGTTGGCATCACAATCAGATCATCAAAATCCACGGCATTATAGGCGCGCAAATTACGTTCATAAAGCTGATATAGATGCGCAAACTGCACATCTTCGGCAGTTTCACAGGTGGTATGGGCCTGCTCGGGCGGAATCAGATCATTTTTCCAGTCCGAGATCATTTTCATAGCTTTGGCAACCAGTTCTTTGCTTTCTGCACCAGATAAATTGTCACGCTGCATCAAATCCATCAGAATGCGCTTACAGTCGTCAGCATCCAGAATCGAGAAATTATTTTTCAGTGGGGTATGTTTCAACTCCAAACGCAGCATATTCAGGCCAAAAGTATGGAAGGTCGAAACTGAAACGCCTTTACTTTCTTCACGCGTCAACAATTTGCTGACACGCTCTTTCATCTCACGTGCTGCCTTGTTGGTAAAAGTCATCGCAGTAATACGATGTGCGGGAATCCCGCAATGCTTGACTAAATACGCGATTTTTCGCGTGATCACTGAAGTCTTGCCTGAACCCGCTCCTGCAAGTACTAACAAGGGTCCTTGAGTGTATTTCATGGCTTCAAGTTGCTTGTCATTTAACTGACTGGCGAGTGACATATGGCTTCCTCTTCTAGATTCGGCTCCGATTATAGTCATCTCTGCGTCAGTTGCCTAATTTAAAATACGATTAATCAGGTCAATATTCAGATATAAAAAAACCACCCGAAGGTGGTTTTTTCTTAAGCGTTCAAGAATTATTGAACTGCATATACCGCGATTTCTACACGACGGTTTTGTTCTTTACCCGCAGCAGTTGTGTTGTCTGCGATTGGGTTCGCTGAACCTAAACCTTGAGCATTAATACGTGTACGTGAAACACCTTGGCCTGCCAAGTAAGTCGCTACAGAGTTTGCGCGTGCTTGAGACAATGGCAAGTTAATTGAGTCATTACCCGTGCTGTCTGTATAACCAGTTACAAGAATACCGCTCTTGTTATCTTCGGTTAATACTTGCGCCACTTTGTTCAAAGTGCCATAGAAGTTTGGTTTGATATTTGATTTGTTGGTATCAAATGTAATGCTGCCCGGCATCACAAGGTTAATCGAACCATCTGCATTACGGTTAACGTCTACGCCAGTACCTGCTGTTGCTTGACGTAATTTTTTCTCTTTGTTATCAAGATACACACCCGCTGCACCACCTACCACAGCACCAATCGCTGCTGCACGGTTATTTTGACGGCTGGTATTCGCATTGCCTTTAGAAACACCGTAACCTGCTGCAGAACCAATTAAAGTACCTAGAGCAGCTTTATCATATTCCACACCACCGATGTTATTACCAGTTGATTGACAACCTGTAAGTGCTACGGCCCCTGCTACAGCTGCTGAAATGACTAGTGCACGCATCGCATGACTCCTTGTTGTATGCTTTGTTGTTAAGCGAGATAATGATTTAAATTGAATGGGCTAACCATTGAATTTTTGTTAATAATAAATCGTTTAGTAATATTTTGTAATGTTTATATGTAACTAAAACCAAGTAGTTCGTCACAATATCTTCATAGTTTCCTGTTTAGGCTTTTTTATTTGCCTAACTGTCTCTATATTACTCAAAATATGAAAAAATTTAAGTGATTAATCTCTGGGGACTGTTTGGATATGTCATCGAATAGCAACAAGCAACCGACTTTAAAAAAACTGGCGCGTGGCCTGACGGTCACATCCGTCATGACGGGCAGTACTTTTTTTCATGGTCCCCCGGTGCTGGCCTTGGGTTTAACCAAACTTTTTAAAAAATCCGCAAAAGTGGATGAAACCAATATCAAGATTACCAACAGCTGGTTAGGGGTCAATAATTGGCTGATTGAGCATGTGCTGAAAAACACGCAATGGCAAATCAGTGTAGATGAATCACTGGATTTGAATATGCAGGGACGTTATTTGATGACCTGTAATCATCAAAGCTGGGTCGATACTACTGTCAATCAGTACTTCGGTCTGACCCGTATGCCCCTGACGCGCTTCTTTACTAAATGGGAACTTATTTTTATTCCTTTTGTCGGTCAGGCTTTTAAAATCTTAGGCTTCCCGATGATGAAACGGCATAGCAAGGAACAGATTGCCAAAAACCCTGCGTTGAAATATCGGGATATGGAAGAAGCACGTAAATCCTGTGAACAGCTGATCAGTCAGCCTTTTACCCTGTTAAATTATCTGGAAGGCACGCGTTTTACCCAGGAAAAGCATGATCAGCAGCAGTCTTCCTACACACATTTACTGAAACCTAAAGCCGGTGGTCTGGCATTGGCGCTCAGTATTCTCGGCGATAAAATTGATGCGCTGGTCGACATGACCATTGTTTATCCTGACGGTATTCCGGGCTATGGTGAATTTTGGTTAGGTGAAGTACCACGTATTGCGGTAAATTTAAGAAAAATTGATATTCCTGATTGGGTACTGGGCGGCAATTATGAAGATGATGCTGAATATCGTGCACGTTTTCAAAAATGGATTGATCAGATCTGGACTGAAAAAGATCAGCTCATCGCACACATGCAGCAGAACTTTACCCAAGCCCCAGTCGGATCTGTAACCGAGTAATTATGAAGAACGACAACCCGGACATAACGTCCAGCTCCTTTAAATTTGTTCGTAAAGGAACCTGGGGCTGGAAAATTGCACTGATTTACGACATTTTCATGATGGTTTTAATCATCATCAATCTGTTCTGTCTGAGTGCCAACGCCATTTTAATGAGCGATTTTGGTCAGTGGTTGTTTGACTTCATTCGCTTACCGGAAATTTTGCAGTTTTATAAAAGTGATTTACGCCCTTGGGTCATCATTACCGAGGGCTGGTTTACCACTTTCTTGGTCTGTGAATTACTGGCACGCTGGGTTATCGCAATTGTTCTACGTCATCATCGGCGCTGGTGGTTTTTCCCTTTTGTACACTGGTATGAAATTTTATCCATTATCCCTCAGCTACGTTTCCTGCGCCTGCTGCGTGCGGTCGCGATTGGCTACAACCTGCATAGCCATGGTTATAAAGTAATTCCCAATCGCTGGTATCGCCAAGGCAACTTTTATTACAACATGCTGATGGAAGAGCTTTCCAGCCGGGTGGTCCTGACCGTACTGGACGGCATCAAGCGTGAACTGACCACAAGCACATCACATAAACAGTTAATTGATGATCTGGTGGAACATCATCGTAAATTACTGGCCATTGCTTTGGCAGATATCTTGCAGGAATCTTTAGGCAAGGAATTACAGTCACAACGTTCCATGATCGCTAAAAATGTAGGGCAAGTAGTGAATCAGGCGATTGAAGACACTCCTGAATTGACCCAATTATTACGTTTGATTCCAATTGTGGGCAGCCGGATTGAACAGCAAATTCAAAGTATTGGTCAACGCTTGGGGGAAAATATCACGCAAGGACTGATTGAACCATTTACCCACACAGGTCAAAAAGAAAATCCGACTTTTACCCTAATTTCAGATAAAATCAGCCAGATTCAGATTGAACATAATCCACATATTGATAAATTGGTCGAATCGGCTGTTTTTGAAACACTTGAAGCAATCCGAAAACAGGTAAAAGTCAAACAATGGCAACAGATTTTAGAAGAACATGAGCAAAATCAGAGCTCAATAGATAAGTAAAGTTTAAAGTACAGAATCAGACTAATCCGTCCGGTCCTGTTCGCATAAAAAAATAACTGAGATCGCTAGAGAATTACTGCAATTTGTTCTAGGATTTGCACTATTTACAACATTGCTTCGACACAAAACCAGCACGTCAGAAGTATTTAAGGAAGAATTATGGCTGATATACGGATAAAAGGCAGAATGGTCAATGCGATACGCATTAGCTTAGATACCAATGATCATGATGCCATCCGCCAGCAACTTAGCCCAAAATTACAAGCAGCATTTCCACCCGGCACTTTGGCAGTCATTGAAAGTTCAGTTGAACAGGAACTCATTGCGCTGATTCAACTATTAATCAGTCTGGATGTACAGCCCATGGCTGTTACTGAAGGCTTACTTGGAGATCAGGCGCGCGCTATTCAGTTCCCGGTACTGCCACCTGATCGCCAGTTAGAAGAAGTTAAAGCCACCAAAGAACAGGTCGTGGAAGTTAAACCAGAACCTACTGCGGTGAGTGATGATCAAGCCCCTGCTGCCCCGATCGTCGCGCATATCACCTCATATCATGATGAAATCCTGCGTACCGGCCAATGTATCGTGCAGCATAATGGCGACATTATTATTAATGCCGGCATCAACAGTGGTTCAGAAGTGATTGCTTCGGGCAATATTCATGTCTATGGCAGCGCACGTGGCCGTGTCATTGCGGGCGCGGGTGGTAATACTGCAGCACGCATTTTCTGTCATAGCCTCGAAGCTGAACTGATTTCAATTGCAGGAACCTATTGTGTGGCGGATGACATTCCACCGCATGTAGTTAAAAAGTCTGTGCATATTTACTTGAATGATCAACTAGAGCTTGTATTTGAAGCTCTACAATTTTAATGTATAAATAAACACCAAAAACCCCATTTTAAACAGGGGATTTGAACCATAACAGGAGTGGATTCGGTGGCGAAAATTGTTGTCGTAACGTCAGGCAAAGGTGGTGTAGGTAAAACTACAACAAGTGCATCTTTTGCAACAGGTTTAGCCCTACGCGGTCACAAAACTGTTGTTATTGATTTTGATGTAGGTTTACGTAACCTTGATTTGATTATGGGCTGTGAACGCCGTGTAGTTTATGATTTTGTGAATGTTTTAAATAACGAAGCACGATTACAACAAGCACTGATTCGCGATAAAGATATTGAAAATTTATATATTTTACCTGCATCACAAACACGTGATAAAGATGCCTTAACCGATGAAGGTGTTGCTCGTGTAATGGATGAGCTTTCGCAGGAATTTGATTATATTATCTGTGATTCGCCTGCCGGTATTGAGCGTGGTGCTATTTTGGCCATGTATCATGCGGATGAAGCCATCATTGTGACCAACCCTGAGATTTCTTCAGTACGTGACTCTGACCGTATCATTGGTATGCTCGACAGTAAAACTAAAAAAGTAGAACAAAACGAAGGTCGCATTCGTAAGCATCTGTGTATTACCCGTTTCAATCCGGAACGTGCCGATAAACAGGAAATGCTGACGATTGACGATATTTCTAAGGATATTTTACGTGTACCGACCCTAGGTGTTATTCCTGAGTGTCCAAGCGTTTTACAAGCATCAAACGAAGGTAAGCCAGTGATTCTTTTCACTGAAGCTGCAGCAGGTCAGGCCTATGATGACCTGGTTGCGCGTTTCCTTGGCGAAGAGCGTCCTTACCGTCATATCGAGGTAAAACCTAAGGGCTGGTTAGCACGACTATTTGGAGCGTAGACATGGCAGGATTCTGGAGTAAACTTTTTAGTGGCGAGGATAAACCATCAAGCGCACGGACTGCTAAAGACCGTTTGAAGGTGATCGTTGCATCCGAACAAGGCTTGGGTCGTCGCTTGAGCCAGGACAAAATTGACCAGATGAAGACTGAAATCATGCAAGTGGTCAATCGTTATGTTCGCGGTGTCGATGAACAGCATATTCAAATGCAGGTCCGTTCTGAAGCCAATATTGAAATGCTTGAAATGAATATCAATTTACCTGAAGAACGATAATCTGATTTTTGATTGGTCAAGTAAATTGATTCAAGGCAAAATATGAGAGTGGTAGAAATAGTAGTTTAGCTATATTCCGCCCACTTGAAGCATAGCTTCAAGTCTTGCGACTAGGCAAAGCAGTGCTTTGCTAATCTAGTCTCATATTTTGCCTTTTTTCATGCCGAAAAAACTACATTAGATCAAGGAAATTGCGATGGCATTATCTCAACCAGCGACCTTTAACGAAGAATGGTCAGATGAGCGTGTATTTGCCTACTTGAATCAGCTTCCTCCTGCAGGTGTTAATGCTGATTTTCACGTGCTCTATCATGCTTTCAAGCATATGCGTCCATTTGATTATGAACGCCTGTTGACGAAATTTGTCGCTGATGGCCGTGATGTCAATGCAACCAATCCGGAAGGACAACGGATTCATGACGTGATTGCCACTTTCCCGCGTCAAAGTGCCGAGTTTCTGGATGTATTGGCAAAATTTGCCTGAGTCAAAATACATAAAAAAGCCTGCTTTGAAAGCAGGCTTTTTTATTGTAGGTAGACTGAAATTAAACCAGAATCTCGCGTTTACCATTGGCACCCATACCGCTGACAATGCCGTTTTCTTCCATCTGGTCAATGATCCGTGCAGCACGGTTATAGCCCAGACTGAATTTACGTTGCAAGGATGAAGTAGAAGCCTTACGGGTTTCCAAAACAAAAGCTACACACTGGTCATACAGTGCATCACGGTCTGAACTGCCCTCACCACCATCTTCAAAACCACGGCTGGATGGTTCTTCATCAAATGGTGTCAGGATCTCGTCGACATAATTTGGTGAACCACGTTCACGCCATGCATCGCAGATCCGGTTGACTTCGTCATCGGCAATAAAGGCACCATGTACACGCTCAGGTTCGATTTTACCCGGGCCGAGGAATAGCATGTCACCGTGACCGAGCAAGTCCTCTGCACCACCCGCATCCAGAATAGTACGCGAGTCGATCTTGGAGTTAACCCGTAGCGCGACACGTGTTGGAATATTGGCTTTGATCAAACCGGTGATCACGTCCACCGATGGACGTTGGGTCGCAAGCAACAGGTGAATACCGGCAGCACGTGATTTTTGTGCCAGACGGGTAATCATCTCTTCAGCTTTCTTACCGACCTGCATGATCATATCCGCGAACTCATCCGCGACAATCACAATGGAAGGCAATGGCGTCAAACGCGGCGCACGTTCACCCACAACAGAATCGCTGGCTTTCCAGGTTGGATCGATCAGGTCTTCACCATTGGCAATCGCCTCTTCCACCTTGCGGTTATAGTCGCTTAGTTTACGGATTTTCAAGAAAGACATCAGCTTATAACGACGTTCCATCTCATTGACACACCAGTTCAATGCGCTGACCGCATCTTTCATATCGGTGACTACAGGCGTCAACAAATGCGGAATATCATTATAGTTCGCCAGTTCCAGCTGCTTTGGATCGATCAGAATAAGACGCAATTCATCTGGGGTATATTTCAGCAACATCGATAGAATCATCGAGTTGACCGCCACCGATTTACCGGAACCCGTGGTCCCTGCCACCAGCATATGCGGCGCTTTACCCAGATCAGCAATTACCGGATTACCGGAAATATCCTTACCCATTGCCATAGAGAGAATACTATTCGGATCAGTAAAGGCGGGAATGGTCAAAAGTTCGATTAAACGGACCATTTCACGGGTACTGTTTGGTACTTCAATTCCGATATACGGCTTGCCTGGAATGACTTCAACCACACGAACCGATGCCATCGACATCGAACGTGCCAGATCACGCGAAATATTCGTCACTTTAGAGGCTTTTACCCCTGGCGCCAGATCCAGTTCAAAACGTGTCACGACTGGGCCTGGCTGTGCTTCTACCACCTTGGCTTTGACGTTGAATTCCTGCAACTTGATTTCAAGCAGCTCAGATAAACGTGCCAGCTGCTCTTCGGTAAAATTCACTTTTTTATTAGGATCGACCTCATCCAGTAAATCCAGGCCTGGAAGCGGCGATAAATCTTTACGGCGCTCTGCCACCTGCATGGCACGTGACATCGGACGGCCTGAAGCATCGGTTAAAGGTGCATCAAAATCAAACTCGTCTTCATCATGTGGTTTACCAGCCGTTTCTTGCCAAGCTTCTACAAATTCTTCTTTAGATAAAGCCTCGCGTACTGCTGCATGAGTTGCAGAAGGAGGAGATGCTGGTCGCTCTATACCCTGATGCTGAATCGGGGCCTGAACAAAAGCAGAAGACTGGGCATAGCTAGAGCTGCGTACCGGCTGGCTTGGCTCTTCTTCAATCAGCAAATCACCCAGGTCATCCAGATCGGCCTGTAATGCGCTATTTTTCACGACATGTGCCGTTGTCATAGATGCCATGACAGGTGCAACATTGGTCATGTCTTCTACAATTCTTGACGTTTTTTCAGGCGGCGCGGTATTGAATGGGCTATGCACATCTGTCGCAGTTTTGCCTTGCGGAACTGCAGCCAGAAGTTCATCAAAGATTTCATCATCATCCCAATCCAAGCCTGTATGTGAAGCCGATGCGGTTCTGGTGTGAGCATGAGTCTGTGCTGAAACAGGTTGAGGAGCGGCTATATGTGAGACTGGAGAATTAAGCTGTTCTTCTTCGGCTGCTTTGAGTAAGGCATCAATATCCTGTTTATGCCGCTGATCTTCATTTGAATGTAAGGCACGCCATACCTCGCCTGTGGCTACCACACGATCCGGCTGTTGAGGCACTTGCTGTACTTGCTTAAATGTCTCGACTGGCTCAGGAGCCTGCTGCTCAGCCTCAGGAATATCCTCATAAAACTGCGGTTGTTGTGATTCTTTATCGGCAAAATCATCAAATAAGCGTTCAGCCACCTGATCGCGCACCACCGGATCTATTTCTACCAGTTGATGCTCAGGCGCAGGTGTTACTGCAACCGCTACTTTTTTTGCACTAATGACTGGCTCTTTTTTGGCGACAGGTGCAGTCCGGTCAAAATCAGACATGCCTTCAGGCACATTGCGGTAGAATAGGTCTTGTAAATAAGCAGGGGTTGCTTTGAGGCTGCTCCAGGTCTTGTTCCATTTCACCCCAAACGCCAAGGTAAATAGCACCACCCAAAGCACCAGCAGGAAGAATGCTGCACCGTATACTGTCAGCAGTTGTTCCAGACTCTGGCCTAATTCATAGCCAATAATACCGCCGGAAGAATTATCCAGCGTATCAGCAGGGACTTGCCAAAATAAAAACAACAGCGCTGAGGTGGTCAGCAACAGGAAGAATTGCGCAGCATAGCGAAATGGCCGGTTCAGGAAGCTACGCGGCCACCAGACCTGAATTGCTTCCATAAACAGATAGACAGGGATCAGCAGACTTGCCCAACCAAGGAAGCCAAACAAAAGGTCTGCAATCCAGGCACCCGCTACCCCACTGGCATTCGAAACGGTCTGCGTATCACTGGAGATATGCATCCACCCCGGATCAAATGGCGTATAGGTCACTGTTGCAAGAAACAGATAAATCCCAAATGAGACTAAAAATAATGTCATTACTAAGCGCTGTGCATAGGCACTCGACACCGCTGTCATATACTGTCCTGTAACCAATTCTTCATGAATATTCTTTTGCTTCAATGCTTGAAAAAAGCGACGCAATAAAATGCATATTATGCACCTGTTCTGTGAAAAAAGATGCACTATTGTGCAAGCACAATGTTACTTATGCTATATAGCCCAAATCGATTTCAATGATCAATAATATCGACTTTAATCTCACACCACTGTTATACAGTTTCACGTATAATTCAATAAATTTCTAAATAAAAAAGGATACAGCTGATGAGCGCACGTCACTCACGACTGATTATTTTAGGTTCTGGCCCTGCAGGCTATAGCGCAGCAGTGTATGCAGCGCGTGCAAACTTGAAACCTACCCTGATTGCAGGCTTGCAACTGGGCGGTCAGCTGACCACGACGACTGACGTCGATAACTGGCCGGGTGATCCCGAAGGTTTGACTGGTCCAGCATTGATGGAACGTATGCAGGCACATGCAGAGCGTTTTGGCACTGAAATCGTGTATGACCATATCAATGAAGTGGATCTTAGCCAGCGCCCCTTCGTGTTAAAAGGCGATATGGAAGAATTCACCTGTGATGCTCTGATCATCTGTACCGGTGCAACTGCCCAATACCTCGGTCTGGAATCTGAAGCAGCCTATATGGGTCAAGGTGTCAGTGCTTGCGCAACCTGTGATGGTTTCTTCTATAAAAACCAGAAAGTGATGGTTGTAGGGGGCGGTAATACCGCTGTTGAAGAAGCATTGTACTTATCCAATATTGCGTCTCACGTGACTCTGGTTCACCGTCGTGATTCATTACGCTCTGAAAAAATCCTACAAGATCATTTATTTGCCAAAGAAAAAGAAGGCAAGATCAGTATTATCTGGAATCATCAAGTTGATGAAGTATTAGGTGATGCACAATCTGGAGTGACCTCAGTTCGTATTAAATCAACTCAAGATGATTCTACTCAAAACATTGATGTGACGGGTATGTTCGTGGCGATTGGTCATAAGCCAAATAGCAGCATGTTTGAAGGTCAGTTAGAGCTTCGTGATGGTTATATCCAGGTGCAAAGCGGTACTGCAGGTAATGCAACTCAAACTTCTGTACCGGGTGTATTTGCAGCCGGTGATATTGCGGACAGCATTTATCGTCAAGCCATTACTTCTGCGGGTTCAGGCTGTATGGCTGCGCTTGATGCAGAAAAATATCTTGATGCGATGGGCAAACTAGACTAAGCAGCAAGAATAAAAAAGCCGTCCATTATAGGCGGCTTTTTTATTGCTAGAATGAGATGATGATTTATCTATAGATTTATGTCGGGTCTGCTATGTCTTTACTTCCTCGCTCAGAATTCATTTTCCCCAATCCGGTCGAGGTTGATCCTGAAGGTGAAGGACTGATTTGTATTGGTGCCGACCTCTCCCCTTCTACACTTTATGAAGCCTATACACATGGATTATTTCCTTGGTTTTCAGAAGGTGATCCGATTTGCTGGTGGAGTCCGGAACCGCGCTGCATTATTCGCCCCGAAGATTATCACCCAAGCAAATCCCTGCTACGCAATATGAAAAAGCAGGACTATAAAATTACGGTCAATCATGCTTTTGAAAGAGTGATTCGTTCCTGTTCATTGCCTCGTGCTTATGCAAACGATACCTGGATCAGTGAAGATATTATCGCAGGCTATTGCGACATGTTCGACGCAGGATATGGCTACAGCATTGAGGTCTGGGATGAAGATCGCGTCGTGGGGGGACTTTATGGTGTGACCATCGGTCAAGGCTGTTTTGGTGAATCCATGTTTAGTACGCAAACCGATGTTTCTAAAATGGCTTTCTATACTTTAATGCTGATTGGACAGGAAAATAAACTACCCTGGATCGACTGCCAACTGGTCAACGATCATCTTTTAAGCCTAGGTGCCTGCACACTTTCTCGCCAAGCCTATCTTAATTCTTTACAAGATATTGTAAAAAAGCCTGCGATTGATTGGAAAAAGTATCAGGAAGGTGTATTTTCAAGTAAAACAATAGCGCAAAACGCGCGCTTAAGTGAATGAAAATAACAGAGGGTAGTTGTTATGAACTCTTATCAGCCAAAGGCCCTACTGAACGATTTACAGTATTATATTACGCCGCCGCATGATTGCAGCTATCTGCCCAACAAGTCGGCGCGCATGGTTTTTCTGGATCCCGCACATCGAATTGATGTAGTCACTTTATCGGAACTGTCACGTACCGGTTTCCGTCGCAGTGGTGATTTCGTGTATCGCCCCGAATGTCATTTGTGTCGTCAATGTCTGTCTTCGCGTGTGCCTGTTGCTGAATTCCGCATGAACAGTTCACAAAAAAAAGCCTGGAAACGTAGTCAGGATCTGGTGATAAAAATTACCAGTCCAGAGCACGCCGGGGACCTACATTATGCGCTGTATGAACGCTATATTAATGAACGCCACTCAGATGGCGACATGTTCCCACCCACTCGGGATCAGTTCGAAAAATTTTTATTACAAAGCTGTGCCGACAGCTTCTTTCTAGAATTATGGCAAAGTGAGCGTCTAATCAGTGTTTCAACCTGTGACTTGCTGGATGATGGCATTTCTGCCGTCTATACCTTCTTTGACCCAGATGAAAATCGCCGCTCACTTGGTGCTTTTGCAATCTTGAAACAGATTGAACATGCACAAAAGCTGGGCTTACAATTTATCTATCTGGGATATTGGGTGCCGCATTCTAGCAAAATGAATTACAAATCTCAGTATCTGCCACTGGAACTCTTGATCGATGGACAATGGCGACGCTTAAATCATGCCCTAAGTGCCACGGAGATTCAGCACCTGGGAAACTCATTAATGACGACCTTACCCAGCGGATGGAATCACCAGATTATTAAATAAGGTCGTCAGTTTATATTATTTAAATAGACTAGCAAAATCATCCGTACATGCTTTCACCATAATGATGGCATGTTCACGGCTTCCGTTGGCATTTGGATAATAGTTCTTACGCAGATCAATCTGATGAAAGCCTGATTTTTCATATAGCTTGATCGCAGCCTGATTACTCTCGCGCACTTCCAGGAAAATCTGTACCGGATTGTTTTTTAGCATCACCACTGAAGCCTCCAGCAACTGATAGCCCAAGCCCTGACCTTGCTGTGCCGGATCAATCGCCATCAGCAATAAATTGGCTTCATCTAGCACCGGTTGTAAAATACAAAATCCGGCCACCTGCCCTTGCACTTCAATCACGGTACTTTGATAAGCTGTTACAGCATCTTCGAACTGTTTGAAAGTCCAGGGGTGTGATTGAACCGATCTCTCAATCTTTGCAACGGCTTCTACATCCGCTGCTTTCATTAAACGAATCATCTTCGTTCATCTTATATAGAATCAACCTCCGCATTATAGAAAGTTCATGCAAAAAATCGAGCAAAAAAAAGAGCGATTTAAGTCGCTCTCCAATCTTCAGTTCTGTCACAAACCCAATTTGGCTTTCCAGGTCGCCAACAGTTGATCTGTATGATGATCATTCGGATGGAATCCCGGTTTAAAATACATCAGCATTTCTTTCGCCATACCCGTAATGACACCTTTAGAAGGACTATAGGCATAGGTATAAATGGCTTTTAAGGACTCAAAATTGAGCTGCTGATCCTGTTTGAGCAAACGGGCAAGGAAATAGCTTTGCACCACAAATAAGGTTGCCATTGCGATGACCAAGGATGAAGTACGCAGTGCATAGGCTTTTAATCCTTTGCCAAAAACCCCTTCGAAGACATCATAAGCCACTGCCTTATGTTCATTTTCCTCGATGGCGTGCCATAACCACATGGTTTTCATGGTTTCATCTGTCATCAATTCCTGAATGTGACTATTGGTCAAAAGCTGTGAGGCAATGGTTGCAGTGAAATGCTCAAGTGCCGTGGTTGCAGTCAAATCTACCATTTCTTGGGTAATTCCCACAGGCTTACCCAGTTTAGCCATGACTTTACGTGTCGTTTGAATGACTTTATCGGTATAACGATCAAGCGTCTCGACATCATGCCCATGTTTTTGCGCAGATGCATTAAAGCCGATATGCTCGTGAGTATGCATCGCTTCCTGACCAATAAAAGCGGAAATTTCTTTTTGTAATGCTTCATTATTGGCAATTGCAGGATGTTTACGCACCGCACGGACTGAATCTATAAAAAACTTTTCACCTGCTGGAAATAGCGCAGATAATGCCGTCATAAAATGAGTGAGACCTGCTGAGCCATTCATCCAATATTCCGGTACAGCATCAAAATCAAAGTTCATGCGACGAACTGGAAAACTTGCACCCGCACGATTGGTAATATTTACTTTCGCATTCATGTGACCACTCCCATCAGGCCAATCCAGGCCCGAAAATTTAATATTCATATTCTTATCTGTATATTACGTGGTAATTTTTTTTACATAAGTGCAGTTTAGGTCAAGCCGATATCAGATAAGGACAGCTTTTAAAATCATTGTCAGACAATTTATTTTTAGTTTTATAAAAGTTTAGATCAAAAAAAAGCGCCTCAAAGAGGCGCTTTTCTTACACAATCAGCGATTATGCAGTTACTTTAGCAACTACACCAGCACCCACTGTACGGCCGCCTTCACGGATCGCAAAACGTAGACCTGGGTCCATTGCGATCGGGTGGATTAGCTCTACTGACATCTCAACGTTGTCACCAGGCATAACCATTTCCACGCCTTCTTTAAGCGCGATCGCACCAGTTACGTCCGTAGTACGGAAGTAGAACTGTGGACGGTAACCGTTAAGGAATGGAGTGTGACGACCACCCTCTTCTTTAGAAAGTACGTATACTTCTGCATCGAATTTAGTGTGTGGCTTGATCGCACCTGGTTTAGTCAATACTTGACCACGTTGTACGTCTTCACGCTTAGTACCACGAAGAAGAACACCACAGTTCTCGCCCGCACGACCTTCGTCAAGAAGTTTACGGAACATTTCTACGCCAGTTACTGTAGTAGTTTGAGTATCACGGATACCAACGATTTCTACAGACTCACCTACTTTAACGATACCAGTCTCTACACGGCCAGTTACTACTGTACCACGACCAGAGATTGAGAATACGTCTTCAATTGGCATAAGGAATGGAAGGTCAATTGCACGTTCTGGCTCTGGGATATAAGAGTCAAGTGCTTCAACAAGCGCAACTACAGCTGGCTCGCCGTATTGGCTGTCATCACCGTTAAGCGCAAGAAGAGCAGAACCACGGATCACTGGAGTGTCATCACCCGGGAAGTCGTAAGTAGAAAGAAGTTCACGAACTTCCATTTCAACTAGTTCAAGAAGCTCTTCGTCGTCTACAAGGTCGCATTTGTTCAAGAATACAACGATGTAAGGTACACCTACCTGACGAGAAAGCAGGATGTGTTCACGAGTCTGTGGCATAGGACCATCAGTCGCAGCACATACAAGGATCGCGCCGTCCATCTGAGCAGCACCAGTAATCATGTTTTTAACATAATCGGCGTGGCCCGGGCAGTCTACGTGAGCGTAGTGACGAGTTGGAGAATCGTATTCTACGTGTGAAGTATTAATTGTAATACCACGTGCTTTTTCTTCTGGTGCAGAGTCGATTGCAGCGTAGTCTTTCGCTTCGCCACCGAATTTCTTCGCACATACAGTTGCAATTGCAGCTGTTAAAGTTGTTTTACCATGGTCAACGTGACCAATTGTGCCCACGTTAACGTGTGGCTTATTACGTTCAAACTTAGCCTTAGCCATGAGATCTTCCTTTTTAAACTACTCATGCAGGATCACTGCATGAGCACTTGGTTTTTAACTATGAATTAGTTTGGGCTTATAGTAATCGAAAGATTACTCGTCGTCACCTTTTTTACCGCCAGACTGGAATTTAGAAATGATGCCTTCAGCCACGTTACGTGGAGTTTCAGCATATTTAGCAAATTCCATAGAGTATGTTGCACGGCCTTGAGACATAGAACGCATTTGAGTCGCGTAACCAAACATCTCTGCAAGTGGAACTTCAGCTTTAATTGCTTTAGTACCGCCAGGCAAGTCATCCATACCTTGAACCATACCACGACGACGGTTTAAGTCACCCATGATATCGCCCATGTAGTCTTCTGGAGTTTCTACTTCAACTTTCATGATAGGTTCAAGAAGGATAGGATCCGCTTTCATGAAACCGTCACGGAAGGCATAAGAACCAGCCATCTTGAACGATAATTCGTCCGAATCGACATCGTGGTAAGAACCGTCAAACAATGTAGCTTTGATGCCTACAACTGGGTAACCAGCAAGGACACCATTCTTCATACGCTCTTGGATACCTTTATCCACAGCACCGAAGAATTCTTTAGGAACTACACCACCAACAACTTCTTCAACGAACTCGTAGTCTTTACCAGCATCAGTATCCATTGGCTCTAAACGTACGTATACGTGACCAAATTTACCTTTACCACCAGTTTGACGAACGAATTTACCTTCTTGCTCAACTGACTTTTTGATCGTTTCACGGTAAGAAACCATTGGTTTACCAATGTTTGCTTCAACACCGAATTCACGCTTCATACGGTCAACAATAATGTCAAGGTGAAGTTCACCCATACCAGCGATGATTGTTTGACCTGACTCTTCATCAGTACGAACGCGGAATGATGGATCTTCCTTAGCCAAACGACCTAAAGCAATTGACATTTTTTCTTGGTCAGCTTTAGTTTTTGGTTCAACAGCCAATGCAATTACTGGCTCTGGGAATTCCATACGCTCAAGTGTGATGACATTTTTCTCATCACAAAGTGTATCACCTGTAGTTACGTCTTTAAGACCTACACACGCAGCGATATCACCCGCACGAATTTCTTCAACGTCTTGACGATCGTTCGCGTGCATTTGCACGATACGGCCGATACGTTCACGTTTAGATTTAACTGGGTTATAAACAGAATCACCTTGTTTAAGAACACCAGAGTAAACACGTACGAAAGTTAAGTTACCTACGAATTTGTCGTTCATGATTTTGAACGCAAGTGCAGAGAACGGAGCTTCGTCAGATGCTTCACGAATCGCTTTAGTTTCAGCCTTATCGTCAAGAACACCTTCAATCGCTTTAACTTCTGTAGGCGACGGTAAGAATTCAATTACTGCGTCCAACATACGTTGAACACCTTTGTTTTTGAATGCTGTACCACAAAGCATTGGTTGAATTTGACAAGCCAAAGTTTGGACACGTAGACCAGCAACGATTTGTTCTTTAGTCAAATCGCCATTGTTCAGGTATTCATCCATTAACTCTTCAGAAGCTTCAGCAGCAGCTTCAACCATGTTTGTACGCCATTCTTCAGCAGTTTCTTGAAGTTCAGCCGGGATTTCACCGTATTCAAACTTCATACCTTGTGAAGCTTCGTCCCAAATGATCGCTTTCATTTCGATCAAGTCGATTACGCCTTGGAAGTTTTCTTCAGCGCCAACAGGGATTACTACAGGTACTGGAGATGCACCTAAACGTGTTTTCATTTGTTCAACAACACGGAAGAAGTTGGCACCAGTACGGTCCATCTTGTTCACGAATGCTAAACGAGGCACTTGGTATTTGTTCGCTTGACGCCATACAGTTTCAGACTGAGGTTGTACACCACCTACAGCACAGTAAACCATACACGCACCATCAAGAACACGCATAGAACGTTCAACTTCAATTGTGAAGTCAACGTGTCCCGGTGTATCAATTACGTTGATACGGTGTTCAGGGAACTGTTTAGACATACCAGACCAGAATGTAGTCGTAGCAGCAGAAGTAATGGTAATACCACGTTCTTGCTCTTGCTCCATCCAGTCCATTGTTGCTGCACCATCGTGTACTTCACCAATTTTGTGAGATACACCTGTGTAGAACAAAATACGTTCTGTAGTTGTGGTTTTACCCGCATCAATGTGCGCAGAAATACCAATGTTACGATAACGAGAAATTGGGGTTTGACGTGCCATGATTTCTAGCATTCCTAAATTTTGTTGTTTAAAACAGGACGCTTTAAGCTGCATAGCAACTTAAAGCGCTTTGGTGACAGAACCATGACGGTCTTGTCACCCTCCTGAATAGGGCCTGTTTTATCTGCTTAGAAACGGTAGTGAGAGAATGCTTTGTTGGCTTCAGCCATACGGTGCACATCTTCACGTTTCTTAACCGCAGCGCCTTTGCCTTCAGATGCATCAAGCAACTCGCCAGCAAGACGTAAAGCCATAGTTTTTTCAGAACGCTTAGCAGCAGCATCTACTAACCAACGCATCGCTAGAGCAGTACGACGGGATGGGCGTACTTCCATAGGAACTTGGTATGTAGCACCACCAACACGGCGTGCTTTTACTTCGACCATAGGACGAACTTTTTCAAGAGTAGTCTCGAAAAATTCAACTGGGTCTACTTTAGATTTTTCTTGAACGCGGTCTAAAGCACCGTAAACGATACTTTCAGCAATAGATTTTTTACCATCTTGCATTACGTGGTTCATGAATTTAGCGATTGTTTGGCTGCTGAACTTAGGATCCGGAAGGATTTCACGAGCAGCGACTACGCGACGTCTTGGCATTTTAAACTACCTATAAAGATGACACTTCAGGTTTATCCAGCATGAGTACAAAGTGTCATGTACTACTCGCTGGCCTTACTATACGTCGCTTGGAATTTTCACAAAATTAATGCAGAAATCAGACAAGCGAGACGATAAAGGATTGCGGTTCTACGTTCTTAAAATTTAATTCTTAACGAATTATTTCTTAGGACGTTTAGTACCGTATTTAGAACGAGACTGGTTACGATCTTTAACACCAGCACAGTCTAAAGAACCACGAACGGTATGGTAACGTACACCTGGTAAGTCTTTAACACGACCACCACGGATAAGAACAACACTGTGCTCTTGTAGGTTATGGCCTTCACCACCGATGTAGCTAGAAACTTCGAAACCTGAAGTTAAGCGAACACGGCAAACTTTACGCATTGCTGAGTTAGGTTTTTTAGGTGTAGTTGTGTAAACACGTGTACAAACACCACGGCGCTGTGGACAAGCCTTCAACGCAGGAACTTTAGATTTTTCAACTAAAGTCGTACGACCCTTGCGGATCAACTGATTTGTTGTTGCCATTTGGCAATTCTCCCGTTAATAAAAAGCCCCAAAAAACTACTACTTTTTGAGGGCATGCAATTGTAATTCAAGATGCAAAATTGGTCAACCTACTCAAGCAAGCAAATGCCGTTTCTCACGACATTTGCTTGCTTTTATTTACCTTCAAAATTCGCTTATTTTTTTGAATTTTTACCAGCTTTTTTGGTCACGTCTTGAGCTTCAGATTTAGTTTCCGAGTTTTCTTGATCCTCTGCACCCTGCTGTGAAGTCTCTGTAGCAGCTTCTGCCTCGTCAGCAGCTTCTGGATGCAGTTCAGCTTCGATTTCCGGGTCAAATGAAGTTTTGGTTAAAGCCGGCTGTTGCGACTGCTTGTCTGCCGCAGGTTCAACCAACTCATCGTTGAGCGCCTCCAGCCCTTCACTCACCTTTTCATCTTTCTTCACTTCTGCTTCTTCAGAACTCAGATCATTCTGCTCTTTTTTGACCAGCTTGACTTGGGTAATCGTGTTATTGCCTTCAATCGCAATATCTTTATCCATGATCAGATTATCTTTCGCAGGCTCAACTTCGTGAGAGGCACCATTTAGGAGTTTCGGAGTTGCCTGTTGCAACAAACTGACTGCTTTTTCATAGGCAGCATAAGGAGACAATTGCGAATCCTGATGCTGAATCAGGTATTGGCGTGCATGCGAGAATGCTTCCTGAGCTTTCTGATTTACATCCTCGACAAAACGATGGCTATATACAGCACCAATACCAGCACTCGCCAGAGGCGTCAGTTTGGTTAATCGCTCCAGAATCGAAATTTTTGGCAGATGATTCATCCATTCCCATTTAGCCTCTCCCTCATGACGACTTAACCATTGCTTGATGGCGCTGACATCATTATCAGAACCTAGCATGGCTTGTAACTGCGAGATATCATGAGTTTTAAGTGTATTACTTAAAGCTTTTAAACCTAATAATAAGGTCTGTTTTTCCGCAATCAGGCTCAGGTCAATCTGTCTAAAGATATGCTGAACGATTTCCTGATCATCTTCTTTACTCAGGTCAAAACCATAAGAGCGACCGACTTGATAGATGGTACGCAATGCCATGAGCAAAGAGGCTGGAATATCAATGGCAGTACCAAGCATCCCTGAAGCGCCACTCACTGCCCCCTGAACCGTCGCAATCCATTTGTTTTGTTCACCCAAAGCCTGTGAAATTCGCTTGGATCGATCGACGTCCTGAGTGAGTTCCTCTAAATCTTTCGCTCCCGCTTCATTCAGAATGGCATCAACCGAACTGGTTTGATTACTAAATTGATTCAGACGATCATAAAAGTAGTTAGACACTTTTTCGGTTAAATCGGGAGAAACAAAATGCGCGACATTATTCACGGTATTAAAACGGCGTCCGAGAAGTTGGCGCGATACATTTGGAAGATGCTCGCGAAGCATTTGCTGAGGATTGTCATATTTTTTAGCTGAAAAAGCGCTTTTCGTCTTCGCCGAACCATCAATCACCTGATCGGAGCTGGAAGGCTTCAGTGCTTTAGTCACCGAATCCGGCGCCACATGATTCAATAAATCCAATCCGGTTGAACTGAACTTTTTCGCCACTCCAAAGGCATTCGAAATCAGACCATTAGATTGTTTATTATTAGCATTTACCATTTTTTACCTCAGCATTCATGTGCTTGTATTTGGTATAAATACTAGGTGTAGTCAGCGTTTATCTCAACTTTATTCTGTTTCATTTAGTAAAACCCCTACACGCCGACTCACAAACTCAACCGACTGTCACACGGCATAACATTTGCCATAAGATTTCAAAAGTCTTTCTGCTATCATGTTCCCCATCATGAAATAAGGCTAAGCGCTGGATTGGGCGATTTTAAAACCCAGATATCTGCCGCTGAGCATAGAGCAAACTATAAGGATCTGTAGATGAAACGTGTTGTCATCACTGGCATGGGTATTAACTCATGTATTGGTAATACATTAGAGGATGTAAACCATTCTTTACAAAACGGGATTTCAGGAACACGTTTTAATCCGACTTATGCTGAACTCAATTTCAAAAGTCATGTCAGTGCTGCAGCCGAGCAGGATTTCGACGGGATCGACCGCAAACTAAAACGCTTTATGGGCGTATGTGCGATGTATGCGTACAACTCAGCTCTTGCTGCAGTTGAACATGCAGGTTTAAAAGTTGAAGATCTAGCTGGCAATCCACGTTATGGTATCGCGGGTGGTTCAGGTGGCGGTTCAACTGCTTCCGTTATTGAAATGAACGAATTATTGCAAACCAAAGGTGCGCGTAAAGTCGGTCCTTTCTTTGTACCACGTAATATGACCAACACCATTACGGCTAACGTTGGCGTTGCATTCAAATTACAAGGCGTTGCACATACCATTACCAGTGCATGTGCAACCTCTGCCGATGCGATTGGTTATGCCTACAACCTGATTCAACTCGGCAAACAAGATTTAATGCTGGCAGGTGGCGGTGAAGAAGATCACTGGTCACAAAGCTTGTTGTTTGATGCGATGGGCGCACTTTGCTCTAAATACAATGACAGCCCTGAAACAGCATCACGCCCTTATTCTGCAGACCGTGACGGTTTCGTGATTGCCGGTGGTGGTGGTTTTGTGATCCTTGAGTCTTTGGAACATGCGCAAGCGCGTGGCGCAAATATCTTAGCTGAAGTGGTTGGTTATGCTGCAAACAGTGATGGTGCTGATATGGTTGCACCATCTGGTGAAGGTGCAACACGTTGCGTACTGATGGCTTTAGAAGAAGCAAAACAACACGGTGTCGATAAAATTGACTATGTAAACACACATGGTACTTCTACTCCAGCGGGTGACATCACAGAACTTAAAGCAATGGAACGTGCTTTCGGTGAAGGTCAGGTTCCTCCACTCAGCTCAACCAAATCAATGACGGGTCACAGTCTGGGTGCTGCTGGTGTTCAGGAAGCGATTTATTCGGTTCTGATGATGCAAAATGACTTTATTGCGCCAAACATCAACGTGACCGAGCTGGATGAAGGCGCGAAACCGTTTGATATCGTGCTTGAAAAACGTGACGCAAAATTGAATACTGTGATGAGTAACAGTTTCGGTTTCGGCGGCGTAAATGCTTGTCTCATTTTCAAAAAGTGGGAAGGCTAAGCTGCCCAATTTAGGGTGACTTGATGGATGCTCCTTCTGATGCTTTCTTGTGGGTAAAAGCATTACATATTATTGCAGTGGTTTGCTGGTTCGCGGCTTTGTTCTACTTGCCACGGCTGTATGTTTACCATGCCATGAGCGAAGATGCCGTCAGTCATCAACGCTTTGAAGTCATGGAACGCAAGTTGTACCGTGGCATCATGTGGCCAGCCATGTTGGCTACCTTGATTACAGCGCACTTTCTGGTGGATTGGGGTGATGCAACGCGTCATTACCATGAAGCCTTATGGTTTTACCTTAAAGTCGGCCTGGTCGGCTTATTGGTGATTTACCATCTGGTGTGTGGTTATTACCGCAAGAAGCTGATTGGTAATGCACACTACAAGTCACACAAGTTTTGGCGTTATTTTAATGAGATGCCAACCTTGATCTTATTTGCAGTGGTGATTTTAGTCGT
The DNA here is from genome assembly GCF_037145695.1 of Acinetobacter sp. USHLN143. GTDB lineage: Bacteria > Pseudomonadota > Gammaproteobacteria > Pseudomonadales > Moraxellaceae > Acinetobacter > Acinetobacter fasciculus. The sequence continues at coordinate 63,295 of NZ_JBBCWZ010000003.1, read as the reverse complement.
GGTTAAACCTACTTTCTAATTCACCCACGCAATCAAAAAAAATCCCCGATCAGTCGGGGATTTTTTATGTCTGAATATTTAATGATTACCACGCTGACGCATACGTGGCTTATACAGCAGTCGATAGGTCACCGCCAGAATAATCAACCATAAAGGACTGATCATCAGAGCTTTTAGAGTGTCAGGTTCCAGGCTTAAAATAATCAAGGCGAATAACAGGAATGCCAATACCACATAAGACATCCATACCTCACCCGGCATTTTAAAGGTCGAGGCGGCATGCTTTTGCGGTTGCTGCTTACGGTAACGGATATAGCACACCATAATGATGCTCCAGATACTAATAAACAGGATCACACACAGCGAACTCGCCAGAGTAAAGGCTTCCATGGTGTTTGGCACAAAATACTGAAATGCTGCCCCCAACATAATAAAAGCACAGGAGAAAAATAACCCTGTGGCTGGTACAGCTCTGCTAGATAACCGCGCCAAAGCTTGAGGTGCTTGTCCGTCACGTGCCAGACCAAACAACATACGGCTGGTCGAGAATACGCCACTGTTCATAGAGGACATCACTGACGACAACACCACCAGGTTCATGATAATGGCTGAAGTTGGAATACCGGCATACAGGAACAAACTCACAAAAGGACTTTGATCCGCAGGAATCAGATGCCATGGTGTAACCGACATGATCATCAGCAATGACAATACATAGAACAGAATGATACGCGTAGGAATGGCATTGACCGCTTTGGGTAAATTCTTTTCTGGATCTTTGGTTTCTGCCGCCATCGTACCGAGCAGTTCCACCCCGACAAAGGCAAACATGGCAATCTGGAAACCTGCCAGAAAACCAGTAAAGCCTTTGGGAAATAAACCACCATGTGCCCAGACATTACTAAAGCTGGCGACGGCGCCACTCGGTGCCTGAAAGCCGCTAAACACCATATAACCACCGACAAAGATCAAACCAAGAATGGCTAAAATCTTGATTAGTGCGAACCAGAATTCAATCTCACCAAACAGTTTTACCGTGACTAGGTTAATCGCGAGAATAAACAGCACACAGCCAATACTAATCATCGCCTGCCCCATCGGGGTAAAGGCCATGCCTTCGGGCAGCCAGAAACTCAAATAGTTAATAATCGCCGCGAGATCGGCAATCCCTACCAGCACCCAACCCAGCCAGTACGACCAGCCAATATAATAGCCAGCACCCGGCCCGATCAGGTCATGGGCCATATCAATAAAAGATTTGTAATGCAGATTGGATAGCAGCATTTCACCCAACGCACGCATCAGGAAGAAGAACATGCCACCAATGATCATATAAATGATCAAAATTGAAGGGCCTGCCAGGGAGATGGTTTTTCCCGATCCCATAAACAGGCCGGTACCGATACAGCCACCAATGGCGATTAACTGCAAATGTCGGTTAGAGAGTTTTCGTTGCAACTCATGCGGCGACGATTTTACGTCTTCTGTGCCCGGGGTGGTTTTCATTTTTACATCCTTTTTAATCTTTACAACAGCATCAAGCTGAATTTACAACGTTCAGTCCTCGAACGCTTATTATGATATTTTCATACTTTTTACTGCGCTGTTCAGTGAGATTTACTGCACTAAAACGACTTAAATCATTGCATGGGAGATTTCAATATCAAAAATTCAATTAAGCTTGAGCTGCAATGACTGCAATTTCAATCAGCCAGTCCGGATTGACCAAATCTGCCTGAATCGTAGCACGTGCCGGCGTACCATGACCTCGTAACCATTCCACCCAAAGCTGGTTTACGGTAGCAAAATCATCTAGATGCTTGACAAATAATTGTGCAGAAAGCAGCTGGCTTTTATCGGTATTTGCCAATGCGAGCAATTCCTCAATTTTTACAAAGACTTCCAGTGTTTGGCCGCGTACATCCAGATCCGTGCTATTTGGCACCTGACCTGATAGATAGACGGTTTGATGATGAATCGTCACCGCACTCATGATTTGATTGCTGTTGAGTCGCTGAATGGCTGTATTGTCCTGTGTCATGCTGATCTTCCTTGTTTGGGATATTTAAATAAAATTTAAACTAAAAATTTAAGCGTCAATCTGGAAATGAACCCGAGCGGTCACCGCACACATCAGCTCATAGCCGATGGTGCCTGAACTGGCCGCCACCTCATCAATCGGCAAAACCACACCTTGGGAAGATTGGCCCCAAAGTACCACTTCACTACCTATATCTGCGTGCGGCAGCGCAGTCAGGTCTACCGCCAGCATATCCATACTGATTCGACCCAATGTCTGTGTTTTGATTGAATCGACCAGCACGGGCGTACCGGTCGCCGATAACCGTTGATAACCATCCGCATAACCACAGGCCACAATCCCGATCCGCATATCCTGTGTGGCAATAAATTTGGAACCATAGCCAATGCTCTGACCTGCCTGGATCATTTGAATGGCGATAATTTCACTGCGTAAGCTCATGCTCGGTTGCAAATTCCAGTCTTGAATCGTGTGTGTTGGATAATCTGGCGAACTACCATAAAGCATGATGCCGCTACGTACGATATCGGAATGGAGGGTTTGATGATGCCGCAGAATGGCTGCGCTATTGCTGAGTGATGTTTTACCTTCAAACCCCTGAATCGTTTTATTAAAAATGAAATGTTGATGTTCAATTCCATCCAATCCAAAACGCTCACCATCCGCATCGGAGAAATGGGTCATATGCGTGATTGAACGGACATTATTTAGTTGATGCAGCTCCTGCCAGATCTCTGCATATTGCTGTGGCTCAAAACCCAGACGGTTCATACCGCTGTTCATTTTCAAAAACACATCAAACTGTGCATCTGGCACTATTTCGGCAAACTGTTTCAACCATTGCACTTGATGCGAGGAATGAATGGCAAAGCTCATTTCATGCTTCGCACATTCAAATAAATCCGTTAGAGCAAAAACACCTTCGAGCAATAGCAACGGCTTCTTGCATCCCAGCGCACGTAGGCGCGTGCCCTCTTCAATATCCAGAAAAGCAAAACCGTCCGCACCGTGAAGTGCCGCATAGACCCGTTCAATCCCGTGCCCATAGGCATTGGCCTTGACCACGGCAAATACCTGACTATTGGGCATACATTGGCGCACCACGCTTAAATTATGCGCAAGCGCCTGTTGATGGATAATTGCAGTAATGGGACGTGGCATACATTCCTCCTTGAATATTCCGCCTCAGATGGCCTTAGGCAGCTTGGTGATAGCGCGCCAATGATAGACCTTCAGTGCTGATTTCAGGATCACGTGCCAAAACCAGATCGCTGATTAATTTTCCTGAACCGCAGGCCATGGTCCAGCCTAGCGTGCCATGTCCGGTATTCAGGAACAGGTTTTTAAAGCGGGTTTTTCCAATAATTGGTGTACTGTCCGGAGTCATTGGACGCAAGCCTGTCCAGAAACTGGCCTGATTCATGTCACCCCCTGGGAATAAATCACGGGTCACCATTTCCAGCGTGCCGCGACGGTCTTCATTCAGACCCAAATTAAAACCGCTCAGTTCCGCCATTCCACCCACGCGAATGCGCTGGTCAAAACGTGTAATCGCAATTTTATAGGTTTCATCCAGCACGGTAGATTGCGGAGCGAAGGCTGGATCTAGAATAGGAATGGTTAATGAATAACCTTTTACTGGATATACCGGCAAATTCAGTTCAAGCGGTTTAAGGAAATCACGTGAATAACTACCAAAGGCCAGCACATATTTATCTGCCGTGAGCACCTGACCATTGACCAGAACACCTTTGATCTGGTCACCTTCTACAATCAGCTTTTCAACGTTTTGATTAAACTTAAACTCTACACCCATCCCTTTGGCATGTTCTGCCAGGGCATTGGTAAACAGATAGCAGTCACCTGTTTCATCATTGGGTAAATGAAGACCACCCACCAGTTTGTCTTTTGCCTGTGCCAATGCCGGTTCTACACGCGCCAGTCCATCGCGATCCAGCAGTTCAAACTCAACTCCAGTTTCCTTCAGAACTTCGATATCGCGCTGAACTGCATCCAGCTGCGCATCTTTACGGAAAATCTGCAAAGTACCTTTCGCGCGGTTTTCATAAGAGATGCCAATATCACGGCGCAAATTACGTAAACAGTCACGGCTGTATTCAGCCACACGCACCATCCGTTCTTTATTGACTGCATAATGCTGGGCATTACAGTTTTTCAGCATTTGTGCCATCCACTGCAATTGCCACAAGCTGCCATCGACATTAATCGCCAACGGTGCATGATGCTGAAACATCCATTTGACTGCCTTAAACGGAATACCTGGTGCAGCCCAAGGGGTCGAGTATCCTGGAGAAATCTGCCCGGCATTACCGAAGCTGGTTTCTTGCGCCGGACCTGCCTGACGATCCAGCACAGTCACGGTTGCTCCCTGCTGCGCCAGATAGTAAGCGCTTGCCACACCAATCACACCACTACCCAAAACTAATACGCGCATTACCTTAACCCTCAAACATCTTTTCAGTTTATTTCACTAGTATATTTTTGCTTTAATAGTTAAATTCACTATATTCAGACTGTATATTCAGTGGAATAAATATTTTTTCGGGCAGAATTAAAAAAAAAGAGGGAAATATTGATGCGCAAATTAGACCGCATTGACCGCATGATTCTGGATATCCTGCAACGCGATGGCCGGATTGCCATTAGCGAACTTGCAGCACGCGTCAATCTATCGACCACGCCCTGTTCAGAACGGGTAAAACGGCTAGAGCGCGAAGGCATTATCATGGGCTATTACGCCCGTTTAAATCCGGGAATGCTGGAGCGCAACCTGCTGGTTTTTCTGGAAATCAAACTCTCTGCCAAATCAGGTGATGTCTTTGATCAGGTGGCACGTAACCTAACCGAAATCCCGGAAGTCCTGGAATGCCATTTAATTTCCGGTGATTTTGATTATCTGGTCAAAGCACGTTTAAAAGAAATGAGTGCTTATCGCCGTTTACTGGGGGATTTACTGAAAAAACTACCCGCCTCTGCCTCCTCGCACAGTTATGTGGTGATGGAAGAAGTCAAAGAAAGTTTATATCTGGACCTGGGTATTTAATGAGTTTGAATTTCTAAAGCTACGGGCAAAAACAACAAAGCCCCAAACGGGGCTTTGAGATCGAACATTGATTGGAATTATTAAATCTTAAGCAGGAATGCGGAGCACCTGTCCCGGGAAAATATCATCTGCATCTTTGAGCAACGGACGGTTGGCTTCAAAAATCTTATTATACTGATTGGCATCACCATAAAATTCTTTTGAGATTTTCGACAGACTGTCACCTGATTTCACCGTGTAAAATTTACTTTCCGGTTCAGGACTGCTCACCGTAAGCTGATCATCCACTTTGGCGACATGATCAATATTACCCACGGCCAGAACAATCTTTTCACGATCGGCCTGACTTTGTACCTGACCTCTGACCGTCGCCAGATCGGAGGCTGAGTTATAACTGATGGATAAACCAGTGATTGGAAGGCCCAGACTTTTCACATGGCCGAGTAATTTATTTGCCACTTCCTGAGCAGAAGGCTCTGCAGGTTGTGCTGCAGCCGGCGTTGTCGTTGCAGGTGCAGCCTGTGGTTCCGCAGCAGCTGTATTCTTCTTACCGATACCTTTTACAAAATCAAAAAGACCCATAGCGGACTCCATTCTTGTTGTTAATATCACATCACCCTTATTTTTATAATGAAAACTCTATAGAGATAGTTAGTCATTGGTGACAGAAAGGTAATGGATTGTAAAACCTCCATTCATATAAAAAGCAGATACAAAAAAACCACCTCAAGGGTGGTCTTTATGTTCAGCAAAGCTGAAATCGGCGATTAACCCAGTTTCTTAGAAACGTAGTCAATTGCAGATTGAACAGTTGTGATTTCGTTAGAATCTTCATCAGGAATCGTGATGTCAAAATCATTTTCGAAAGACATAACAAGTTCAACTAGATCTAGAGAATCTGCACCTAAGTCATCCATGAAAGACGCTTCGTTTTTAATCTCTTCGATTTTGATACCAAGTTGTTCTGCAACTGCTTGCTTAACACGTTGTTCGATATCGCTCACAGGAATTCTCCTCATTGCTTGTGGCGTTTTTAATGCCGTTAGTTTAATTGAATCTAAAAAATTTGGAAAGTTTATACTTGAGCTTAGCTCATGTATAAGCCCCCATTTACATGCATAACTGTACCAGTAATGTAACTGGCTTTATCTGAAGCCAAGAAACTTACGGCATTTGCGATATCCTGCGGATCACCTAAACGGTTTAATGCCACCTGCTCAGTCATCTTTTTACGAATTTCTTCGCTTAGCTGTTCAGTCATTTCAGTCGCAATAAAACCTGGTGCTACCGAGTTTACGGTAATTTGACGGCTACCCATTTCTTTGGCAAGGCTACGGCTAAATGCCTCAATACCTGCTTTGGCAGCAGAATAATTGGCCTGACCCGGGTTGGCAAAGTGTGCCACCACAGAACTGATATTGATAATGCGGCCGAAACGCGCCTTGGTCATGCCTTTGAGTACACGCTTAGACAAACGGTAAACTGCTTTCAGGTGAATATTTAAAATATCATCCCAGTCATCTTCAGACATACGCAGCAGCAAATTGTCTTTGGTAATACCTGCATTATTGACCAACGCAAGGACTGGACCATAGTTCTGTTCGATGTCCGTTACCAGCGCATCAATCGCAGCACCATCACGTACATCTAGTACTTTTCCAGCGCCATTTTCAGCAAATTCTGCCGATAATTTTTCCGCACCTGCTTCAGACGTTGCAGTACCTACGACAAAATAACCGTCTTGAATCAATTGCTGTGCGATCGCAGCACCAATACCACGACTTGCACCTGTTACCAGAGCAACTTTACGTTCCTGTGTCATGCACTTTTCCCTTCTGCCGCCAATACGGTGTTTAATGCATCTTCCAGACGGGATTGACTGTCCAGTGGAAGTGCTTTTTGAATATTCGGCAAGCGTTTCGCCAAGTTGGTCAATACATTACCCGGACCACATTCTACGATGTACTCAATGCCTTCATCTTGAAGGTATTGTAAGGTTTTGGTCCATTGTACTGACTCATAAAGTTGCGCGGTCAACGCCTGACGCAATTCATCTACATTGGTTGCCGCTTGCGCGCCTACATTTTGTAATACAGGAATGCGTGGCAGCTCAATGGCGGTTTGTTCCAATGCCGGAGCAAACTGTTCAGCAGCAGGTTTCATCAATGAACAATGCGATGGAACCGATACTGGCAATGCAATGGCTTTTCCGCCGTTTTCTTTGGCCAATGCCATCACTGCTTCAACGCGATCTTTATTGCCTGCAACGACAACCTGCCCTTGCGCATTGTAGTTCGCCGCTTCGACAGAACCTTCGCCTGCTGCAGTTGCTTGTGCACACAGCTCAATCACTTTGGCATCGTCCAGACCCAAAATGGCAGCCATCGCACCCACACCCTGAGGTACAGCAGTCTGCATGAGTTTGCCACGCAAGTTCACTAGCTTCGCAGCATCACCCAGGCTTAAAGCACCTGATGCAACCAGTGCGCTGTATTCACCCAGTGAATGGCCTGCAAGATATTTCGGTGCTACACCGCCAGATTCCAACCACACGCGCCATAAGGCAATACTTGCAGTCAGCAATACCGGCTGGGTAAATTCGGTTTGATCCAGACCTTCGCCAGTTTGCGCAATCTGCCACAGATCAAAACCGACGGCTTCAGATGCTTCTGCAAATGTCTCGCGAATACTCGCAAACTGTTCTGCAAGCTCAGCCAGCATACCAGCTTTTTGGGAACCCTGACCCGGAAACACAAATGCAGTTTTTGTTGCTGGCGCTGCTTGTTCGAGTGGTGTAGCAGACATAATAAAATCCTTTCATTCAAGAGGTGTGCTTCTTCAATCCTAACAAGAAGACTGACCAATAAGACCACCTAAATCATTGTGGAGCGCAATTTAGCATGTAATTTTGTCGGCGGTAATTGCCAAATACAACAAAAAACCGATACACCTAAAAATCAAAGACAAAAAAAAGGGAGCTAAATGCTCCCATTTTTTCTACTAAGCTTGACGCTTAATACATCACCAATTATTCAGCAGATGCTTTAGCGAATAATTGACGACCACGGTAGATACCATCTTTAGATACGTGGTGACGACGGTGAGTCTCGCCAGTAGCTTGGTCTACAGTTAATGCATTCTCGGTTAAAGCGTCATGTGAACGGCGCATGTCACGGCGAGAGCGACTTTTACGGTTTTGCTGAACGGCCATGATGGCTCCTTACAAAGATCGAAAAAATGGATCAGAACAAATTCGATTGTCTTATACACAAGAGTATAACACAAAAATTAGTTAAGTTTACCCTTCAAAGCAGCCAAAACTTCAAACGGGTTGTCCCGTTTTTCTTCAGCCACTTCTTCTACGGCAGGTTGATGCTTATGTTCACAAAACTCATGTTTAGGCGACAACGGCATCAACAATAACAGTTCATCTTCTATCAGCGCGAGCAAATCAGCGGTCGCCGGTGCATCATAATCACCTTTGGTCGTTGCTTCACTTTCACCTAGGACGATGAAATCAGCATCCTCATCCAAGCGCTCTATCAGTGACTCATCATCCACAAGTGCTAAATGGAACGATGAAACCAGTTCAATTTCTACAGTTTCCAGACAACGCTGGCATTCCATAGGAACTTTTGTTTCAACGTGACCATCTAGCCATGCAATACGATGATAGGCATCCATTGATAGCTTACAGTCTATGTTAATCAATTGATCATCAATTGATCCAACAGCTTCACGAGCGATACGAACAAAGCGGGATAAAGGCAGTTGACCTGACCATTTAAAGCCCTGTTCAGCCCATTTAAACGGCTCAATCTGTGCCGGAAAGGTATTTGCTGACATAATTAAGGCGGCAATTCTACAAATTCATCAGTACTCTGTCAAAGATTAAGATACAATTTTGTACTTATTTCGACAGACCATTTGGGTAACTCAAGTCATGCATCTGTTGCAGCCGCAAACAGAAGTGAATGTTTCATCACTCGTTAGCACAATTCCAAGCCTTGATTCTGACAGTTCAACACAACAAGTGCAACTCTCGCCATGGGCGAATTTATCGTTAGAAGCGCAGCAGGTGGATTGGCTCATCTTACACTTTAATCACTGGTTTTCCCATTTAAATGTCACTTTAGTGCGCGGCGAATTTGAACCAGAATATTTCCCTGCAAGCGCAGAACGTCCTGCCCGGATCCAGTTTGCCCATGGTTTCTTTAATAGTGCCCTGCATGAAATCAGCCACTGGACCATTGCCGGAGACAAACGCCGTCTGCTGCCTGATCTGGGTTACTGGTATGCTCCGGATGGCCGTACTCGCGAACAGCAGGCTTTATTTGAACAAGTGGAAATCAAGCCACAGGCAATTGAGTGGATGTTTGCCCAGGCTTTTGGCCGTAAATTCCGGGTTTCTTTGGATAACCTGACTGGCGACGGCGGTGATGGTGCCAGCTTTAAAGACAATGTCTACGCTCAAGTGCAGGCTTATTTTAATGGTACAGCCAAACTTCCACGTGATGCAGCGCGTTTTATCCAATGTATCTGTATCTGCATCAGAGGTGGCAAAAGTTTACAATATGATGAATTTATACGTGAAATGCTTGATTAAATTACACAAATCTACCTTTTTTATGATTGCCAGATCTTGCCTGAGCGCCACATAATAAGCCATCAGCCCAAGCTTGGAGTAGTCTCTATGCTGCATTTACGCGTACACCCAGACAATCCGCAACCCCGCTTAATCAGTCAGGCAGTGGAACGTATCCGTGCGGGTGATGTGGTGGTCTATCCCACTGATGCGGCCTATGCGATTGGTTGCCAGATTGGAAACAAGAGTGCCATGGAGCGGATTGCGCAAATTCGTGGTCTAGGCCCAAAGCATCAATATGCGATTCTGTGCTGTGATTTATCCGATATTGCCACTTATGCCAAGGTGGACAATGCAATGTATCGTTTGCTGAAAAATAATACACCAGCCATCACGACCTTTATTTTACCTGCGACCAGTGAAGTGCCACGTCGGTTAATGCATCCCAAGAAGAAAACCATTGGTCTACGCATTCCGAATAATCCGGTGTGTCAGATGCTGCTCAAAGAACTCGGTGAACCGTTGTTGACCTCTACCCTGATTTTACCGGGTCAGACTGACCCACTTGATGATCCTTATGATATTGAAATGCAGCTGGGCAAACGCATTGATGTTTTTGTAGATAGTGGTTTAGGCACGTTAAGCACGACTTCTATTGTAGATTTATCCGGTGATCATCCAGAAGTGATTCGTCGTGGTATGGGAGATGTCAGCGCTTTTGAATAAATGACGCTTGAGAAATTCCTACAAATATTCGCGGAGTCAGAATGAATGGATTTATTTTACTTGCTCCTAAATCAGCATGAATTTTCTGCACAGGATTTAATCTATGTAGAACTGCCTTGGACACTGCAATCCAAGGCAGTCATGGTCGAAGCACATTTTCCTTCCCATCCCACTGTAAATATTGATCATACTGAGTACCAATTTTTCCTGACGTTGGCTCTAGTGAGACAGATATTGCAGATCTACTCCAACCAGAACGTATGCTTGGCAGAGACTTGCCAACGTATCATTGAATTTGCGACCAAGGAATACAGTCATCCCTCACTATGAAAATCTAAAACAGCATATGATGAGATGTTGCAGTTCTATTCTTTTCAATTCAGCAGGTATGCAGTGGCTGGCAAAACCAGTTTAGGAATCTGAACTACGTTCATAATGACGAACTGCAATGAAATTTGGGCATTGCGATAGCTTCTGTTCATGGTGCATGAGTTCCTCGCCCAGCTTATTTTTCAGATACACATGAAAAATGATCTGATCATCTTCCAGTACATTCAGCATCGCCGTACGTGCTTTGGGTTCCATGACTTTAAAGGAATTGATCGACTCACAAGACATGGCTTGCATATCCAGTTTAATCCGCTCATCCAGCTGGTCGCCCTCATAAGCCATATGCCGCATGTAAAAACGAATATTGGGATATTGGTCCAGCACACTAAAATCCATTTTCATGGCCTGCATGACAGGTCGGGCCTGTTCCGCAAAAGCTGAAAATCCGCCTGATTTCAGTCCTGTGCGTGCTTCATCTTCAAGCTGCATAATCTGATATTTGGGATAAGCCCAAAATCCCCCGAATGCGATCATCCCAATAACAACCAGAATAAGTGGCATGCTTTCTTCACCTTTTTATTGTTTTTTGTGATTCTTGACTATTTTTCGAGAGTATAGCGGTATTTTTGACCAAAAATTACGGGGAAATATTTTATTAATACTTATTAATTTTATGTTTTTTAATGGGAAATCCGTTTAAAAATCATTCGATATCTGCCAGCTAGCTTATTTACTCTTTTGAGGAGAATCACTGTATTGATCGAGTTTTTTAAGTGCATCAACTGGCCTCATCCACCAGATACGCTTGATTATGAGAGCCAATTTAACGTGAAAATCACCGCAGCATTTCCCGCTATGTTCTGTCATTTTTCTCGTTGCTATTTTGAAAGAGCTGATAAATTCCATTATTTTTTTAAGTTTTTATGGCTTTGACGGCTTATTTAATTTATTTAAAGTTACTTTTCCAGTACAATGACAACGCTTAATCCTGTGCTTTTCTTTCGATCAGATACCGAAAATCAAGCCTTTGCATGCCTTTGAAAATTCGCGTGGCCTATAATTGTAATGACTCAAATTATCCATAACACTATGGAATCTGCTCCGCACATTCGGGTTCTGGATGAATGGCAGGATACAATTCCAGAGGATCTGTACATTCCTCCAGCGGCATTTGAAATCTTATTAGAACATTTTGAAGGCCCACTCGACTTTTTAATTTACCTGATTCAAAAAAACGGTTTTGATCTGTTACAGGTCGATATCGCGCCGATTGCAGCACAGTATTTGTCTTATATGGACGCGATGAAATCTCTGAACATCGAGCTGACGGCCGATTATATGGTGATGGCCGCCTTGCTGGCAGATCTGAAATCGCGTTTGCTCTTACCTAAACCGAAAAGCCTGACTGCGATTGAACAGGATCCAAAACAAGAACTGATTGACCGTTTAGAAAATTATTTAAGAATTAAACAGGCAGCAGAACGTCTGGGCCAGATGCCAATTCTGGAACGTGACACTTTCACCACTAACATCAGTCTGGGAGACATCCAGCAGCCGAATGAAGGCTATTCAAGCGATTTATTGCGTGATGCCTTGCTTTGTATATTTAACCGTCCTGAACCGGTGATTCATCAGGTGCAACAGGAACCGGTACTGCTGGAAGAACGGATTGCCTATATTGAAAGTTGTATTGAAACTGGCGCAGTGCTCAGCTTTAAGGACTTGTTGAAACCGAGCCAAGGCCGTATGGGCATGGTCGTGACCTTTATGGCGGTGCTGGAACTGACCCGACAACAAAAAATTCAGATTATTGCTACAGGTATTGAAGCCCCGCTCGCAATTCAAGGAGCCAGTCAATGACACTCGATCAAAATACGCTGTTATCTGCAGAAGATAATCTGCATGAAGTATTAATGCAGCTTGAAGCCATTATTTTTGCCAGCGACTCTGCGGTTTCATTGGCTCGTCTGAAAGAAGCTTTTCAAGATCGCTATAGCAAGCAGGAATTACGTCAGTATTTACAACAACTTTCCATGCTGATGCATGGCCGTTCAATCGAACTGATTGAAACAGCACAAGGTTATCGTTTTCAAGTGCGTGCAAAATATCGTAATATTATTGCACAGACCTGGCCTGAGCGACCGGCTCGCTTGTCGCCTTCATTACTAGAGACGCTTGCGGTGATTGCTTATCACCAGCCAGTGACCCGAGCGGATATTGAACAAATTCGTGGTGTCACGAATAACAGTCAAAACTTGCGTACGCTGTTTGACTGGAACTGGATTAAAGAGTCTGGATTTCGTGAACTCCCTGGAAGACCTGCGTTGTTAATGACAACGCCACAATTTTTAAATGCGTTTGGCCTGAATAGTTTGGGCCAATTGCCTCCCCTGCAGGATGCCAAGGAAGCTTTTATGGCCCTCGATGCGAATGCACCGAAGTCATAAATAGGTGAACTGTTGATAATTATTTCTAAGGTTATGCTGTCATGAGTGAAAAGTTGCAAAAGGTGCTTGCACGCGTTGGTTTGGGTTCTCGCCGTTATATGGAAGAAGTCATTGCCGCGGGTCGTGTAAGTGTCAACGGGCAAATTGCCCAAGTGGGTGAACGAATCGAACCAGGTGATGAGCTTCGCATCGATGGTCGTAAAGTTGCCTTCCAGATTGAAGACGAAATCCGTCGTCGTGTCATTATTTACTACAAGCCTGAAGGCGAGATCTGCTCACGTAGCGATCCTGAAAACCGTCCGACTGTATTTGAACAGCTGCCTGCTATTCCGGGCGATCGCTGGGTAATGGTGGGTCGTCTGGATATTAACTCGACCGGTCTGCTTTTATTCACAAATGATGGTGAACTTGCGAATCGCTTGATGCACCCATCGAATGAAATCGAACGTGAATATGCAGTTCGTGTCATGGGTGAAGTTACACCACAAATTCGTAACAACATGCTCAAAGGCGTGGTGCTAGACGATGGTCCGGCAAAATTCGAATCTTTCTCTGAACTCGGTGGTGACGGGATCAACCGTTGGTTCCAGGTGGTAGTAAAAGAAGGTCGTAACCGTGAAGTACGTCGTATCTTTGAATCACAAGGCCTGAAAGTCAGCCGTCTACTGCGTACCCGTTATGGTAGTGTGATTTTGCCACGCGAACTGCGTACCGGTCGCTGGATTGAACTGGATAAAAACGATATCGACAACCTGACCAAAGCTGTGGAATTGAAACCACGTCAAGGTACTGGTTTGTTTGGTATGGCGAAACGCCGTAATGAACGTATGCAGGACAAGCCGATGGCTGCACGCCGTGGCGGTTTCTTGCGTCAGCAACGTCGTGACAGTGATGAGCAACCACAAAATAATACTGGCCGTGAGCGTCGTGATGACAATGCTTATGGTCGTCGTGACAGAGCTGAAAACCAGAATGGCACTCAGTTTGTGCGTCGTGAAAACCGTCCGGATCAAGGCTTTGGTCGTCGTGAAGAGCGTGATGAAAATGCGCCGCGTCGTCCATACGGTATCAACAAAGGCTTTAAAAAGTTTTAATTAAGATAAATAAAAAAAGTCAGGCACATTGCCTGACTTTTTTTATGCCTTATGCATCAGGCACTTTGTGGAATCCCTTGCGGAATGGCACCGAGTAAACGCTTGGTATATTCATGCTGTGGAGATTGATACAATTCATCTGAATTGGCGATTTCCACCAATTCACCATGATTCAGCACCATGATCTGATCTGAAATATATTTCACTACCGACAAATCATGTGAAATAAAGATATAGCTGAGTCCGAATTCATCCTGCAAATCTTGCAGTAAATTCAGCACCTGCGCCTGTACTGAGACATCCAGTGCCGAGACCGATTCATCGCAGATCAAAATCTCAGGCTTTAAGGTCAGGCAACGTGCGATTGCAATCCGCTGACGCTGACCACCGGAAAACTCATGCGGGTAGCGATAAAAAGCCTGAGCAGGCAAGCTGACCCGTTCCAGCAAATCCAGAGCCATTTGTTTGCGTTCGGCATCATCCTGACCAATCTTGTGAATCTGCATCGGTTCCATCAGGATTTGCCCTACGGTAAAGCGCGGATTCAGAGAAGCATAGGGATTCTGGAAAATGATCTGGATTTTACGTTGATACTGGGTAAATTCCTGTTCCGACATGTCCAGAATGTCCCGACCCTGAAACAGTGCCTTACCGCCCGTAGCCTTTTGCAGACGCATCAGCAACAAGCCAATGGTGGTTTTACCCGAACCGGACTCCCCGACCAACCCCAAGGTCTTGCCTTTGGCCAGCTGAAAAGAAACTCCTTTTACTGCTTGAAACTCATCTTTGCCAAACAGTCCTTTACGACTATAAAAAGATTTTTGCAGATCCCGTACATCCAGAATAATTTCCTCTCCGCCCTTTAGTCCACGTGAACGTTGCGGAAGCTGAGTATTCAGACGAATATCTTCCAGCCAGGTTGAACCATCCTGTTTCATAAAATCGCTGATCATCGGCAAACGTAACGGACGTTGCGAGAGTTGCGGGCGGCAGTGCAACAAGGCTTTGGTATACATGTCCTGAGGCCAGTCCAGCACCTCCCGAACCGGACCCTGTTCACGGATTTCCCCATGGCGCATCACAATAACCTGATCGGCAATTTCACCAACCAATGCCAGATCATGGGTAATAAACAGCATCGACATCTGACGACGCTGACGTAGCGATTCCAGCAAGTCCAGAATCTGCTTTTGAATAGTCACATCCAGAGCGGTGGTCGGTTCATCTGCAATCAACAGTTTCGGTTCACAGGCAATAGCCATGGCAATCATGACCCGTTGCTGCTGTCCACCGGAAAGCTGCCCCGGATAGGCATCAATTTTAGTTTCTGGCGCAGGGATCCCCACTTCTTTGAGGAGCTCCAGGGTACGTTGCCGCGCCTGTTTTTTATTCATGCCTAAATGTAGTTGCAAGATTTCTGCAATCTGCATGCCTACCGTAAATACCGGATTTAGCGAAGACATTGGCTCCTGAAAAATCATGGCAATGTCTTTGCCGCACATCTTGCGCATTTCACGGGTTTTAAGCTTGAGCAGGTTTTTCCCTTCAAAGATGATCTGGCTATCTTCTGAAATACGTGCGCTTTCTGCCGGAAGCAGGCCCATAGTGGCGAGGGAAGTGACCGACTTGCCACTTCCCGATTCGCCTACCAGTGCAACTGTGGTATTGGCCGGAATCTCGAAAGAAACCCCTTTTACAGTCTCAATATATTCTTTATTTTCACCTTTAAAACTGACTCGCAGATTTTCTACGCGAAGTAGCGCAGGTGCTGTGCTTGGATTGATTTCAGACATCGTTGCGCTCCTATTTCAGTTTTGGATCTAATGCATCACGGAGTGCATCGGTAAACATCGAGAAAGCAGTTACCAATACCGCCATGGCGATTGAGGCTGCCGCCAGTTGCCACCATTTACCCAAAATCAGCTCGCTTTGTGCTTCATTTAGCATACTGCCCCATGACACTACCCCGATAGGCACACCAAAACCAAGGAAGCTCAAAATGACTTCGGACTTGATAAATGCCACCACCAGAATAGACATCTGTACCAGGGCAATATGGCTGACATTGGGAAAAATATGGACAAACATACGACGCATATTACTCACGCCAATCGCCTTGGCAGCCAGCACATATTCACGTGCTGTATGTTTCATATATTCAGCACGAACCAAACGGAAGACCCCGGTCCAGCCAGTCAGACCTAAAATCAGGATGATTGATAAAATACCTTTCTGCTGTAACACTGCGGCAATGGCCAAAACCAGCAACAGATAGGGAATCGAGGTAAAGATATTATAGAACCAGTTTAGGACATCATCGACCCAACCACCAAAGTAACCTGCTATTGCACCCAGTGCAGTCCCAATCAGTACAGCGACAAAGGCTGCAATCAGTCCAACCAGAATCGAGGTTTCAGCCCCCTTAATGGTTTTCTGTAAAACATCCTGGCCCCATTTATCGGCACCGAAGACCAGACTTTGCTTGAGTTCCCCACTTTCATCCATCAGCTGGCCACCGAGCTCCTGATTAATGGCCTTCATGTCTTCTGCCAGCGGATCGACCACTCCATAATAATCGATGCCTGCACCTGCACCCTGCTCAGCAGCAATTTCAGCATTTAATTCAGCAATGACATCTTTTAAGGGATCAACTGGATTGACCGGTACAGCAACAGATTCTGTACCCTGTTCTGCATCAGATGCAGCCGGAACTGGCGCTGCACTGATAAAACTCGGCGGTGCATAGCTGACCGCTACTTCTTTATTCCAGTCTTTGGCAATCAGGCCGCTCATTGACAGCACCAGTAGCAGCAAATAAAACAGCACTACATACAGGGAAAACATGGCAATCCAGTCACGTTTCAAACGGCGCATGGCCAGTTGCCATAATCCTGTTGAAGCCGATTCAGGTGCTGCTTCAGCCGCTTGTTCTTTTTTAAATATCGCACTCAGCATAATTCACCTACTTCAACTGTACACGCGGATCGACCCATTTATAGATCAGATCGGCAATCAGGTTGAATATCATGGTCGCAGCAGCGACATAGACCGTAATGGCTTTAATCACAGGAAAATCGGAACGTTCTACCGCAATAATAACTTCACGGCCAATTCCAGGAATACCAAAAAAACGCTCGATCAGGAAAGCACCGATCAGCAGTGCCGGAAGTCCTGCCATCACATCGGTAATAATCGGAATCGAGGCATTGCGCAGGACATGCACGCCCATGATACGGTTTTCACCCAGGCCTTTGGCACGCGCAGTACGCACATAGTCCTGATTGACTTCATCCAGTACAAAACTACGATACAGGCGTAGTGTTGGTGCAATACTGACCACCAACATAATCAGCACAGGTAACAAGGCGTATTTGAAAAGATTATCAGCGAAATTATCGCTCCAGCCCTGTACCGGGAACCAGCTCAATTCATAAGCCAGGAAATACTGGAACACGATGATGTACACCAGAATACTGATCGACATACCGATCGTACACAGCATCATGATCATGCGATCTGTCAAAGAACCACGAACCGAAGCCACACCCAAAGCCAGAATGATAGAAATAATAGTTTGCAGAATGGTCAGTGGAATCAGAATGGTCAGTGAGGGCCCCAAACGGGTGGTAATAATCTGTGCCACCGACTCCCCGGTGCTCCAGCTCACTCCATAATCAAAGGTTAAAATCTGCTTGATAAAGATCCAGAGTTGTACGTAATACGGTTGATCCACACCCAGTTGCTGACGGATGTTCTCAATCTGTTCCGCATTGGCCATTTTACCGGCCAGAATATAGGCAGGGTCTCCACCTACCCAGTTAAACAGCAGGAATATCAGCAAAATCACCCCGAGCATGGTCGGGATCATTTGCCAAAGCCGTCGAATAATATATGCCAGCATCGCTTGCCTTCCTTAATTTTTTCCAGATATTTCATTAAAGAAAGCTTTGCTGTCCGGATCACGACCCAAGAAGTCTTTCACCATTTGCTCGCCATGCTTTTGTCCACCTTGAGCCAGAACCGTATTTCGATAATGCGCACCGACTTTCTTGTCCATCAGCTGATCGCCAAAGGAGGAAAGCATATCCAGGGCAATGACCTCAGACCACATATAGCTGTAGTAACCTGCCTGATAGCCGCCCATCAGATGTCCGAACTGTCCCGGGAACTGCTGACCGTTGACATAACCCAAGGCAGTTTTACCTTCCATATCCTGCCAGAGTTTTAAAGGCTCAATGTTTTTTGCATCTTTACCATGCAGGGCCATATCATATTGGGCATATAAAGCCTGACGGGCGTAATGCAGGCCTCGACCGTAATTCTTCACATTCTTTAAGCGCTCGGTCATGGCAGCATCCACCCGAGGACATGCTGGCTCACAGTAATCTGCTACTTTTGACAAGGTTTCCAGACGACGTGCCCACTCTTCGTACATCTGTGACGGCGCTTCAACAAAGTCACGCTCTACCGAGGTACCAGACTGCTCCGTATAACGGGTTTTCGATAGAATCCCGTGCAAGGCATGCCCCATTTCATGCACAAAGGTTTCCAGTTCGTTGCTGTTCAAGCCCTTACGGTTAAAATTGGTCACCAGTACCGATACCGGACGACGCTGATTCAGGGTACTGCCGCCATAAGCTCCCCAGACAGCTGCATGCCCATATTTGCCTTCACGCGGGTATTTATCGACATATAATCCGCCCAGAAATTCGCCCGTAGCTTTGTCATGTACCGCATAATATTCCACTTCATCATGCCAAGCCTTAACTTTCACCGGCTTGAACTCAATGCCATAGAGTTCCGAAGAAATAGCGAATAACCATTTTTGCGATGCTTCTGTCGGGAAATAATCCCGCAATTTTTCCTGGTCTACCTTGTATTTGGCCTGACGCAGTTTTTCACTCCAGTAACCCTGATTCCAGCGTGTAATTTCTGCTTTCTCTAATGGAACTTTTAAAGTTTCAGCCTTGAACTGACGTAATTGTTCTACATCCTGCTTTTCTAGAGGTGCAACTTTGGCATAAACCTCATCCAGAAAACCGTTCACTGCTTCCGGAGTTTTGGCCATGCGGAATTCAAGCGCAGAATGGGCATAGCTTTCCTTGTCAAAAAGTTGTGCCATTTCATAACGCAGATCAATGGCATTTTTCATGAATTGCAGGTTTTGTTCGGTCCCGCGACGCGTGTAAGCAGTCTGGTAACGTTTGCGTGCTTCATCACTTTCTGCCAGCTCCATAAAAGGCTGGTATTCCGGATAATCAAAGCCAAGCAGATAATTGCCCTTTTCATTTTTCTTTAAATTTGCGATGTAACTTTCTGGCAGGCCTTTCATTTCAGCTGGAGTAAATTCAACTTTTTCAGGGTTATCCCGCACATTTTTGGAAAAATCCTGCCCCAGTTTGGTACTTTCTTCAATAATTTCTTTCAGTCGTTTCTGTTTTTCTGCACTAAGTTGTACCCCGGTATTCTCAAACTGTTCCAGAATATCTTCTAAAAATTTCTGATCAATCGGATCGCTGGCTTTCAGTTTCTTGAACTGGGCATACAGTTTAGGATTCTGATACAGGGTGGTCTGGTATTTGCTGATTTTAAGTTCACAGTCATCGGCTGCCTGACGCAATGCAGGATCCGGATCGACATTACTATATAGTCCTACTGCAGCACCGAAATCCCGGGCTTTGGCATGCAACTCATCCCATTCAGCCAGATAAGGCCCTGCCTTGGCTTTATTTTTAATTTTCTTATTTTCAAATATCTGGATATCTTTTTGCATGGAAGCCAGACTGGCATCACATAAAGACGGAATTTCTGCAGCCTTGAACAATGGCAGCAGCTGTACTTGGGTATCTGCCGCTAAACCTTGATATCCCCCCATCATCATTAAACATAAGGTACTTAATTTTAAAGATTTTGATTTCATATTCATCTCCAGATTTTTTCTTACTTTTTCGTATTAATATCGATATACATCCATTCTGAAGACAGAATCGGATGGGACTTATGTCCAATAATTTGGGGTTGGGTCAAGGCATTACGGTAGGTGCTATAGAGCATCAGGGTCGGCATGTTGACTTCGAGAATCCTGGTCATTTTGCGATAGAGCAGATCACGCTCCGGACCTGGCGGCATGCTCTGGGTTTGCTCGTAAAGACGGTCAAATTCAGGATGCTTGAAACAGGCATTGTTGGTGACATTGACATTCTTGCCATAGAACAGCTGCATAAAATTGTCGGCATCCGGATAATCGGCAATCCATGCAGAACTCTTGAACATGGTTTTACATTGCTTTTCCAGCTTGATGCCTTCAGCAAATGGCATGGCCTTACTGGTCAATCGAATATGAATACTGTCCAGGGTCTTTTTCCAGAACTCACCCTGTTGCTGGTCCCGACTGGTATTCCCAGTAATCAGTTCAATCACCAGAGGTTTACCTTCAGGCGTTTTCCGCCAGCCATCTGCACCGATCTTGTAGTTATAGCGGTCGAGCAACATGTTGGCTGCTTTGACTGAATAGGGAATACTGCTTTTATAGGACGGTGAATAGCCTGCTACTCCTGGGGGGATAGGCATGTGCAGTTTTGCTCCATCCCCCTTAAGTAATACATTGATCATGTTTTCTACAGAAAACGCCATCGCCATGGCACGACGTAAGGCAATTTTTTCTGGCGCGAAACCACCCACGACCGGGTTTTGCATATTCCAGTAATGGTAGCTAATGGAGGGCTCTAAAATACGTGACAGCTTCACTCCCTGCTGAGCCAGCTCAGGCTTTAATTTGTCACCATCGAGGGCCTGTACGACGATATCGCCCTCAATTTCGAGCAGGTCCAGTTCATTTTTCTTAAATGCCAGCATCCGGGATTGCGCTTCTTCAATAACACGCACATCAATAGTGCCGATTTGAGGCATTTTTTTGCCCTGCATGGCTTTTACAATAGCCTGATCTTCTGCACCACTGGCTTTAAAGTCCCAAACAAAACCACGATAATCTGGATTTGGTTTTAAGATAATCCGTGAGCCGGGTGTCCAGCGGCTGAGCACATAAGGACCAGTCCCCACTGGCTTATTCATGACCCAACCCGCCTTATCTTTATATTTTTCAATCACTTCACGAGCTACTGCAGCGGCAGGTCCGTGTGCCAGCAACATCGGAAAGTTCTGATCCGGATTATTCAGCTTTAATACCAAGGTATAGCGGTCTGGGGTCTGAATACCTTCAAACGGATTTTCATAGGCTTTGCCATTCTTTTTGGTTAGGGCCATCCATGCGTCCAGCCCTTTAATTCGGCCATCCAGCAACCAGCTGTTCGGTGAATGCAGCTTTGGGTCCAGTAGACGTTTCAAGCTATAAGCATAGTCATACGAAGTCAGTTCACGTTTTTTACCGCCAAAGACCGGATCATTGGCAAAATAAATACCCTTTTTGATTTTGATGGTATAAGTCAGGCCATCCGCACTGACTTGAGGCAGACTGACCGCAGTCAATGGCACTAATTTTGCTGGCGAGGCCAGATAATCATAGGTAAATAAGGTTTCAAAAATCGCGGCATTAATTTTGGCTGAATAACGGTCATGGATATAACCCGGATCAAAACCGGTTTCAGCTGCCAGAAATACTGTTTTTAAAACCTTATTCGGGTTGGCAGGATTGCTAGCCCATGTGGACGCGCCCCCTGCCATCATCAAACCAGCCATTAGCACCCCACTGGCCAGTTTTTTTAAAGTATTTTTATTCACATTCATACTGGTTCTTAATCTTCTCAAGTTATTTTTTAACAGGTTCAATATCCATATATTGCCAAACTGCTCTGGTCACCGGATGTGCCTTAAAGCCCTGTACATGCGGATGAATCAACCAGTTACGTATCCGGGTATTGTGCAGAATCCATGGATTATCGGCCTCCATCTGACGGTTCATCTGCTCATAATATGGCGTCCGCTGCTGCGGCGGCAGTTTCATCGCGGTCTGGTACAATGCGTCATAGGCTTTTGAGGTATAGCAACTCAGGTTGCCTTGCTGCGCATTTGGCCCATACAGTAACTGGGCAAAGTTTTCCCCTTCAGGATAGTCCGCAATCCAGGCTCCACCCCACATCATATGTTTGCATTGGGTGGCTTCTTTTAAATTGTCAGCAAAATTACTGACCTTGAACTCAATTCGCACCCCGATCGCATCCAGATTCTTTTTCCATAACTCTGCAGAAATCACCGAAGAGCTTGAGCTGGTTGAATTCATTTTCAGTATCAAAGGTTTGCCATCTGGCAAGGTTCGGTAACCATCAGCGCCTTTCTTATAGCCAAAACGGTCAAGCAGTTTATTGGCCAGTAATGGGTTATAAGCAATACTGCTTTTATACTTCGGGTCATGTCCACCCACTCCCTCTGGCAAAATCATTTCAGCTTTATCGGCATGACCTTTGTACAACTGCTGGATGGCTTCTTTCTGGTTATAGGACAAGGCGAGAGCACGACGTAAGGCAATTTTTTCCAGTGAGTTTCCACCAATTAACGGATCACGCATATTCATGATGGTATAGGTAATTTCCGGTTCTTTATTCGGATAATGCAGGATGCCTTTTTTCTTGTATTCACTTTTCAGCTGCTTATTTTCCAGTGCCTGTTCGGCGCCGCTCGCAGTGAGTTTGTCATAGTCCAGTTGTCCAGACTTTAAAGCCAGCCAGCGCGACTGCTCCTCTTCAATAATACTGATTTTGACCTTGCCAATTTGCGGCATCTGCTTGCCTTGCATGGCTTTGACAATACGTTGATCCCATTCGGAACCATCGCCCTTAAAGTTCCAGACAAAACCACGATAATTCGGGTTGGCGGTCAGTTCAATACGGCTACGCGGCACATATTTGTGTAATTGATACGCCCCTGTTCCAACCGGATGCTGACCTGCCCGATGACCATAATGTTCGATCACTTCCCGTGCGGTACCACTAAAAGCCACATAGGCCAGAATATACGGAAAATTCAAATCAGAACGGGTCAGGGTAATTTGTAAGGTATATTTATCTAGTGCTTTTAAACCGGGAATAGGTGCATCGTAGTTGAACTTGCCAGTTTTTTTAGCCTGCTGGATGACCTGATCTGCCCCAAGGATTTTTCCCTCGATAAAAGAAAAAGAAGGAGAATGATTTTTGGGATCCATGATCCTTTGCATGGAGTAGATATAATCACGCGCCACCAGTTCACGCTTCTTGCCCTGAAATATAGGATCAGGACTAAAATAAATTCCTGGCTTGATTTTAAAGGTATAAACTTTGCCATCCTGCTCAACTTTGGGTAAAGATTCAGCTGTATTTGGAGCCAAGATTGCCGGCCGCGCCAGATAGTCATAACGTAATAAAGGCTCAAAAATAGCTTCAGCAACGCTACCACTATAAAAATTATAGGTTTTGACCATATCAAAACCATCATCAGGCGCTTCAAAAGCCAAGTTTAAAACTTTATCCGGATGTGCAGATGATTTTGCCCAGGAGGCTTGCCCCGTAGTCATGGCCAAGGCCAAAATTGTCATACTGAAAAATGCTGATTTCAAATTTGTACCTATTCTTGATCTTGAAGTTTTATTGCTATAGGAAGTCTTTAACACATCATCCCATATTTGCTTCAATGGATGGGTCAAAGCTGGACAGATGGAATAAAATGAACAAAGCGAATTTCATGCCATCCTCGAAAAATAACGATTTTTTCCTGTTATTAACTCAAAAAAGCTTATTTTTATTAATCATTTAAAACATTATCAATAACATAATATTTTCCATGAATCATTAATTTAATATTTATTCTTAAAATCTAGCTCCAAGCCTAGTCTGCACAAAAATAAACCAGACCTGTTTCATATTATTGCATCCTCCCACTACTTCAACCCAAGAAAATACCCACATAAGTAAATGAAATATATAATTATTATCTTATTAAATTATTGTATATTTTATGTAAAAATCATGCACCATAATTAAACTTTATTCAATTTATCTTTCAGTTTTAGATTCCTTTCTTATTCATTAAATATTTATTTTTTACTTTCTCATGGTTTCCTATAGAGACTTTCTTCAGATTTTAAACCCCACTCTCTTAATTTTTCTTCATCAAAACTTAGTAAACCTCCCAAAAAACTAAATTAAATATAATTTTTTCAATCACTTAATATTTTTTAAAATTAATAATTTATAAGTTGGCATTCGCTTTGCTTAAGTCCTCCCAGCACTACTTCACATAACAAAAGGGTGAAAATTACGATGAAAAAAAACAAATTGGTCGGATCTATGGGGGCTCCAACCGTTGGAAAAAAACTCATCAAATTAAGCGCGTTAAGCTTAAGCATGATGTGTCTTTCGCTGGCACATGCAGCAGATGAACCAGAAAACTCCGCTGCACAACCTACCAAGGTAGAGAAAGTGCGAGTTACTGGATCATCTATTAAAGGTGTAGCCGCACAAAGCGCCTCACCAATCACGATTATTAAAGGTGAAGATCTGGTGAATCAGGGGGTAACCACTGTAGAAGAAGCATTGATGAAAGTCAGTGCCAACCAAGCAAGTTATGTCACAGCACAAAATGTCGGTGCCAGTAATACCAGTGGTTCAACAGCAAATTTACGTGGTCTTGGTTCGGATAAAACTTTAGTTTTAATTAATGGTCGCCGTGTTGCAAGCAGTGCATTTGGTACCGATTCAACCAACTTAAACAACATCCCTCTCGCATTGGTAGAGCGCATTGAAGTCTTACGTGACGGCGCATCTGCAGTCTATGGTGCAGATGCGGTGGGTGGTGTAATCAACTTTATTACGAAAAAGCAATATGAAGGCGTGGGCATTACTTTAGGTGGTCAAATTCCTGAAGAAAAAGGCGGCGAAAAAATTGACGTTTCGATTTTTGGGGGATATGGCGATCTAGATGAACAAGGTTTTAATGTCTACGGTGTGATCGATTACCGAAAACAAGATACGATTTGGGCAAAAGACCGTAAAGTCAGCCGCCGTGGTGGGGTACTTCCTGAATTAGGAATTGATGGCAGTTCAGCAAATGCTTTCCCTGCAAACTTCTACGATCCTATCACAGGTATTTTGGGTAACCCTTATGGGGATAATTGCTTAAATACCAAAGATACTGTTGCTGAAGATGGTTTCTGTTATTTAAATACCCAAACTGTTATTGGTATTGTGCCTGAACAAGAGAATCTTTCTGCGTTAGGTCGCGCAACTTTCAAATTGTCAGATAACTTTAATGCGATTGGTGAGTATATCTATGCACGTGATGAAGTAACCACTTCAATTGCGCCTGATGTTTATAGTCGTAGTGTGACCTTGCCTTATGCCAGTCAATATTACCCTGGCAAAGGTATTACTCCAGCAGTTGATGGCTTGGCGACTAACACATTACAATTGTATCTACGTTCACAAGGCGGTAACCGTGTTTCTAAGTCAATTAACGAATCGAACCGTATCTTTGCAGGGATTGAAGGTGAAGCATACGGTTGGGATATGAATGGTGGTGTTACTTATGCAAAAAGTGATGCGACTGACAGTTTCGTAAGTGGTTATTTAAACCGCAGTAGAGTTCAGGCTGCACTTGATAATGGAACTTTAAACCCATTTGGCCCACAAGCAGCAGCCAATGCCGGCTTATGGAACACTTTTGATGTCAAAGGCGATACCAATCAGGCATCTTTAGAATCCACTACAATTGACTTTACCGTGAGTCGTCCAATCTACACACTGCCTGCAGGTGATGTCGGTTTTGCACTCGGTGGCAGTTTCTCCAAACAAGACTGGGAAGCAACTGTAAATTCTGAAATTGTTGCTCAAGTTCCAGGCAGTGGTATTGATCCAAATAAACCAAAAAGCTCAGGCGATCGTGACATTAGTGCAGTATTTACTGAACTCCAAGTACCTTTATTGACCAACCTGGAATTACAGTTAGCTGCTCGTTATGATGACTATAGCGATTTTGGTGACACCTTTAATCCTAAAGTGGCTTTACGTTGGGAACCAGCTAAAGAACTCATGTTCCGTACTTCTTACAGTACTGGTTTCCGTGCACCAAGCTTATATGAGGTCAATGCTCCTTCGGTCAGAACTTGGACTGGTGCAAGATATAATGACCCGATTCTTTGCCCGGGTGGTACACCAACTGAAACCAGATACCAAACTGAATGTAATACCCAGTTTATCCGTACACAAGGCGGCAATTCTGAACTAGGTCCAGAAGAGTCAACATCTTACATGGCTGGTTTTGTCTTTGAACCGATCAAAAACTTAGTTTTCACTGCCGATTACTACAATATCGAAATTGAAAACTTAGTGGGAACGATTGGTGAAGCATCAATTTTTGGTGATCCAGAAAAGTATGCTCAATACTTTGTTCGTAATGCAGAAGGTCGTATCGATCATATCTCAACTAACTTGATTAACTCCGGTGGCTTGAAAACCCAAGGTATTGATTTGAGTTTGAACTATCTTTCTCCAATGACGGCAACTGGCCGCTTCGGTTTTGGTATTGACGGTACTTATGTGATCAAAATGGATTACCAAAGCGAACCAGGCGGCGAGTGGGAAGGTTATGTCGGTGTTTATGATGACCCAGCAGTGGTTCGTTGGAAACATACTGCAAACGTGAACTGGTCTTATGAAAACTGGAGAATGGTGTTTGAACAACAGTTCGTTCGTGGTTATGAAGACTATTCGGAAGAACGTGATGTTGCTGACTACACCGTATACAACATTTCTGGTACTTACAAAGGATTTAAGAATCTGGAGCTAACTGCCGGTATTAAAAATATGTTCGATGCAGAACCACCTGCCTCTGACGTAATGGATAACTTCCAATACGGTTATGACCCACGTTATAGCGATCCAACAGGCCGTGCTTACTTCTTACGTGGTACCTATAAATTCTTTTAATTAATTACTTCGCAAACACTGCTGCCAAGCGGTGTTTGCAGTTTTCCCCGTTTAATTTTAGCCAAACAAAAAATAATGCTGCCTGTAATCAAAAAAATTCTCATCAGTGCACTATTTCCTGTTTGTCTTAAATTCTAGGAGTCATGATGGGCACAAAGTTTGAAGACTTAGAAAAAAACTCCGCCAAAAAACTGACTGGTATTGGGGTCGTTGTTTTTTTGCATATCCTGGTTGGCCTGGTACTCATGGCTGGTATGGCAAAAGACATTATTAAACCAACGGAACAGCCAGTTGAGCTAATGATTATTCAAGATATTAAGCCGCCTGAACCTGAGCCACCAAAAGAAACACCACCTGAACCACCAAAAATCGTGGAAAAAGTAGCACAAGTGCCTGAGGTGAAACCGGTTGAAAAAGTCGTTCCTGTACAGAAAACACTTCCAACGCCAACCCAACCGACAACTGTTGCAGTACCTACCCCTGTTGCAGCGAGTCCTTCACCAAGTCCGGTAGCAGCACCGGCTCCAGTAGTCGCAGCCGCTCCAGCCCCAGCTCCTCCACCCGCTGGCGTAACTCGTGGTGTTTCACAAGGTGAAGCAGGTTGTAAACGCCCAGACTATCCACGTGATGCACTGATGAATGAAGAACAAGGTGAAGTCTTGATCTCTGTATATGTAAATACCACCGGCAAGGTCCAGGATGCCAAAGTGAAAAAGTCGAGCGGTAGTCGTGCGCTGGATCGTGCAGCATCCAAGGCCTTCAGCTTATGTACTTTCAAGCCGGCAATGAAAAATGGCGAACCGCAAGAATCTTGGTATGACATTCCATATGAATTTGTCCTTGACTAACAGATACAACAGATAAAGAAAAAAATCAGGAGATCCATGATGAAAAAATCACTAAAACCTTTAAAAAATATGACTGCTGCTGGTGTAATTGCCATGAGCACTTTATTACCTCTGCAAACAGTTTTTGCAGAACAGTCCGCTACCCCCAATACCAGTGCTGTCACTGAGACAGTGGTAACAACACCTACAACAGCGGCTACACCGACCCCGCCACCACTGCCTGCTGAAGCTAGCGATGAAAAAGCTGGATACAATCCTTATGGCCTAGAAGCCATGTGGAAAGAAGGTGATATTGTTTCTAAAATCACTTTGTTTATTCTGGTGGTCATGTCGATCGGTACCTGGTACATCATGATCAGCAAATGTTTACAGCAAAGTAAGATCCGTAAGCAAGCCAAGGAAGCTGAACATCAATTCTGGGAATCATCTTCTCTAGATAATGCAACCGAGAATCTGGACGAAGCCAGCGTCTACCGTTTTATTGCGGAAAAAGGGATTAAATCAACTAAAAATCATGGCGGTACACTACTTGAGCGTATTGATTTCAATACCTGGGTCACTATCTCAATTTCCCGTGCGATCGACAAAATCCAGAACCATCTGAGTGGTGGTCTAGCCTTCCTTGCGACAGTCGGTTCTACCGCACCTTTCGTTGGACTTTTCGGAACCGTTTGGGGGATTTACCATGCACTGACTGCCATTGGTGTTTCAGGGCAAGCATCCATTGATAAAGTTGCCGGCCCGGTTGGTGAAGCACTAATCATGACAGCCATCGGTCTTGCGGTCGCGGTTCCTGCGGTACTCGGCTACAACTGGTTGACTCGCCGTAATAAAGCAGTCATGGAAGAAGTCCGTACCTTTGGTTCTGATTTACACGCAGTATTACTCAGCGGTGAAATTACGACCAATAATCCTGTTAATCGTGACGTGAAGTAAGAGTGAGGTATCAGCCATGGGAATGATGGTCAACTCAAACGACAGCGATGATGAGGTAATTGGAACCATTAATACCACACCTTTGGTTGATATTATGCTGGTTCTGCTCATTATCTTCCTGATTACTGTACCGGTTGCCATTCATACTGTACCTGTCGATCTACCCGAAGAAAGAAATGTACCGTATGAAACCAAACCGGAAAACATCCAGCTGGCAGTCAACAAAACAGGTGATATTTTCTGGAACGAAATCTATATCGCAGATAAAACAGTTTTACTGAGCCGTTTACAGGCAGAAGCCCAGAAACGTCCGCAGCCTGAAGTGCATATTCGTGGTGATCAGTTAACACCTTATGAAGCAATTGATCAGGTGATCAGTACCACCCAACAGGCCGGTATTGGCAAAATTGCTTTTGTCACCACTCCGCCCACTACACCTTAAGCACAAAGAAGGATTAAGTTTATGGGTATGAATGTTGGTTCAAATCAAGACGATGATGTGATGTTAGATGTCAATATGACACCACTGATTGATGTCATGCTGGTCTTGCTGATTATGTTTATTATCACAATTCCTTTGCCGAATAACTCGATTAATATTGACCTGCCAAATGGCACGCCTCCTGTAACCGATGAAAAACCGCCTGAGCTGGTGGAATTACGTCTGGATGCACAAGGTAAGATTTTCTGGAATGAACAGCCGGTAGCAAATACCCAAGCTCTGGAAAACTTATTCAAGACAGTAGCGCAAAAAGCGGATCAGGATCAGATTAAAATCAAGGCGGATCGTGCCACTGAATATAAACATATCGCTATGGTCATGGCGGCAGCTCAAAGGCTGGAGGTCAAAAAAATTGGCATTATGAGTAATAACAACTAAGTATTTTCAAGATATAAAAAACCCAGCATGTGCTGGGTTTTTTATTCATCCGGTTTTACATCTGTGACTGAATATAATTTTGCAGACCAATCAGTTCGATTAAGCGCAATTGTTTTTCTAACCAGTAAGTATGGTCTTCTTCGGTATCCGACATTTGCTGGCGTAACATATCACGGCTGATATAGTCACCTTTCTCTTCGCACAGTTTGATGCCCTGCGCCAGTTTTTCCCGCACATGATATTCAAGTTTTAGATCGGCTTTCAGGCAGCTCACCACATCCTCGCCAATCTCAACGTCATCGCGCTGCATGTTTGGCGTTCCTTCAAGGAACAGAACACGACGGATAATCGCATCCGCATGCTGGGACTCTTCTTGCATTTCGTGATCGATACGTTCAAAGATTTTGGTCAATCCCCAATCTTCATACATACGAGAGTGAATCAAGTATTGGTCACGAGCAGCCAGTTCGCCACCGATCAACATATTTAAATAATCTACGACTTCTGGATTTCCGCGCATTTGAATAACTCCCTACCTGTATTTTGCTATTATGGCGAAAAGCAATTGAATTTGCAAAGCTTAACCATGGTTAAATATTTGATTTTTATATAATTAAAATGAGAAGTACTTGCATTTACACTTTGTTCTTAATGAAATCCCATTTATAAAACAACACTTTGCACTTTCATTACGCTTGGCAATAACCTAAAACTGGCGAATAAACACATGCGTTAAAATTTGTAAATCTTAATTTTGACCAGACAGATTCATTCTTTTTGTATAAACATCACTGCATTGGCGTACTTCATGCTTAAATTTCGCTTATCATTCACACAAATTTAAAACAACAACGGTTCCGATATGACACATCCACAAACAACAGCGCCTGTTCTGGTTACCGGTGCATCGGGTTATATTGCCAGCTGGGTCATCCAGAAATTACTCACGCAAGGCTATACCGTACATGCCACGGTGCGTGACCTGAATAAAAGTAAAAGCTTTGCCCATTTAGAAAAAATTGCCGACAGCACGCCGGGAACTCTCAAGTTATTTCAGGCCAATTTATTAAGCCCGGGTTCTTTTGATCAGGCGATGCAAGGCTGTGAAATTGTCTTTCATATGGCCTCACCTTTTGTGGTCACCAACTATAAAGATGCAGTCAAAGATATTATCGAACCTGCGGTATTAGGCACTGAAAATGTACTGAATAGTGTCAATCAGACTGAATCAGTGAAACGCGTAATCGTCACATCGAGTATCGCATCCACTTATGGCGATGCCATTGATATTCTACAAACTGAGAATAACAGTTTTGATGAATCCCACTGGAATACCACCAGTTCGGCCACACATCAGCCTTATCCTTATTCCAAAGTCATGGCAGAGCGCAAAGCCTGGGAAATGGCTGAAGCACAGAATCGCTGGGATCTGGTCTGTATCAATCCTGCACTGGTTTTTGGTCAATCCTTAACGCCAAATACCCAATCCGGTAGTGTGGAAGTTCTGCAACAGTTTGCCAATGGCATGACTTTGCTTGGCGTTCCACCGATGTGGAATGGCGTGGTCGATGTTCAAGATGTCGCTGAAGCGCATATCCGTGCTGCGTTTAATCCGCAAGCGCATGGCCGTTATATCATTTGTAGTGAAAGCTTGAGTCTACTGGAAATGGGCCAAATTCTGCGAGCACATTTTGGCAATAAGTTTCCCTTCCCGCGCAATCAATTGCCGAAGGCAGCCTTTAAACTGTTCGGGCCTGTAGCAGGTTTTAGCCGTAAATTTGTAGAGCTGAATATGGGTTATCCAATTTTCTTTAATGCGCAAAAAAGTAAAGATGAGCTCGGCATTGAGTATCGTCCGGTGAAAGAAAGTCTGGTTGAACATTTCCAGCAGCTACTCGATGATGGTGTTGTGAAAAAATATATTCCTTAATCTTTTTATGCAAAAAGCCACCCGAAGGTGGCTTTTTTAACTCTTATTCTTTCATGAAATGTGCAGAGATTTAGGCTTCAAGCTGACCATAGTCTTGCATCAAGCCAATAAACTGTTGTTCATTGATCACTGGAATACCCAGTTTTTCTGCTTTATCCAGTTTTGAGCCAGCTTTTTCACCCGCAACCACACATTTGGTTTTGCTGGATACACTGCCACTGACTCGTGCACCTAAGGCTTGCAATAACTGGGTTGCATCATCTCGTCCCATACTGCTTAAAGTCCCGGTGACCACCCAGCTTTCGCCGTTTAACGGCTGACGAGTCGGTGCGATCGGTGCATCCCAGTGAATACCGGCAGCCAGTAAACGATCCAGAACTTCCAGATTATGCGGTGCCTGAAAGAAATCCAGAATCCATTCCGCAGTGATATCACCTACATCCGGAGTTTTCTTTAAAGCCTCCAGATCGGCCTGACGCAAGGCATCCAGCGTCTGGAAAGTATTGGCCAGCATCCGCGCCGTAGTTTCACCCACCCCACGAATACCGAGTGCATAGATAAAAGCAGCCAGTGTGGTCTTTTTACTGTTTTCAATGGCATCCAAAAGATTCTGAACCGATTTGGCGCCCATCTTTTCAATACCGAGCAAAGTCTCACGATGTTCATGCAGATGGTAAATATCTGAGACATCTTTTAAAAGATTTAGATGTAGCAGTGACTCTACCCAGCGATCACCCAGCCCTTCGATATCCATGGCCTTACGCGACACAAAGTGACGAATGGTTTCGATCCGCTGCGCAGCACAATAGAGTTCGCCAGAGCAACGGGCCAATGCTTCACCTTCCGGCATCACCACGGGTGAATCACAGACTGGACATTGTTCAGGTAAATGCACTTCAACTGCATCAACCGGGCGAAATTCCGGCCAGACTTTTTCAACTTTAGGAATCACATCGCCACTACGATAAACACTAACTGTATCGCCAATACGCACATCCAGACGGTGAATTTCGCCAATATTATGCAGCGTCACATTGGAAACTGTTACTCCGCCGACAGCGACTGGATTCAAACGCGCGACTGGAGTTAATGTTCCAGTACGACCGACTTGCCAATTAATATTTTCTACCGTAGTCAGTGCTGCAACTGCCGGAAATTTATAGGCGGTGGCCCAACGCGGTTCACGGCTCAGGAAACCAAGCTGTTGTTGCTGTTTCAGGTCATTGACCTTGATTACCATGCCATCGATTTCGACACTGAGACTGGCACGCTCATCAATGATCTGTTCGTAGACCTTTTGCACGTCCTGAATACTGTCACAGATAAAGTGACGCTCGCCAACCGCAAAACCGAACTGATGTAACCATTCCAGACTGGCGGACATAGTGGTTTGTCCATGATGCGGCACGCACTGAGCAATCCCATAAGCATAAAAAGCCAATGGCCGCGAGGCAGCAATATTCGGGTCCAGCTGACGCAAACTTCCTGCCGCAGCATTACGCGGATTAGCAAAGGTCTTTTCACCTTTGGCGGCATTGGCAGCATTCAATTTTTCAAAACCGGATTTCGGCATCAACACTTCGCCGCGGACTTCCAACAAATCGGGAATGATGCCATTCACCGGAGATAAAAGTTTCGGCAGGTTGCGAATGGTTCTGACATTCTGGGTGATGTCTTCACCGGTTTCCCCATCGCCGCGTGTCACCCCACGCGTCAATACGCCATGCTCATACCAGAGTGAAATGGCCAGACCATCAAATTTCAGTTCCACATCATATTCAATTTTTTGATTTGGCAAACGTTCTTCAATACGGCGGGCAAAAGCCAGCAGATCTTCCTGATTAAAGACATTGCCTAATGACAGCATCGGCACGGCGTGTGTGACAGTCACAAATTTTGAAAGTGCCTGCCCACCGACTTTTACCGTTGGTGTATCCGGTTGCTGTAAATTTGGATATTGTTCTTCTAAGGCTTTGAGCTGGTGAAAGAGCTGATCATATTCACTGTCTTCAATGCTCGGTTGATCCATCACATAATAAGCATGGTTATGCTTGGCAAGCAGTTGAATCAGTTGACGCATTTGCGCAATGACAGTGGCATCTTGGGTCATAATTTCACCATAAAAAAGGGCGGAAAATCCGCCCTGTAGAATATTCAGCTTTTGGCTATTATAAAAATTGCAGTCTACAGATTCAACTTGGAGATTGAACAAAGCAGCCTTAAACTTCCGTCCCTTGTCCAGCACGATAATCAATAGCCTGATGGCGCCAGAATTCACGTAATTGTGGAGTAAATTCCTGCTGGTTCTGATCATAGACCAGACCATCGACTTCACGGGCAATCAAACGTGAAATACTGTCCATGGTATCAAACGCATTTTGTACATCGCTATGCGGTAAAGCCAGGAAGAATGCCAGACCTTTCACTTCCTGAGTCGACAGGGTTTCCAGATCAAAGCCTTCCATTCCGGTATCGGTCATTTGCAATACCGAAAACAGCAGTTTTGAACCATCTTCACTATACCGGTGGAAACAGGCCAATTCACCATAACGCAGGCCATATTTCAATAAAACCTTCAAGGTTTTATCACCCGAAAGTACACGGCCTTGCGGATAGATATGCAAAGAAATAATGGTTTCAGCATTGGACAAAGCACTTTCTTCATCCACTATTTTTTGCTCATGCAGATGTGTATCCAGAATACTACTTTCATCATTAAATTCAGAAATTTCTGCTTTTTCGATGTTGCTGTTCAGGCTGAATTCAGGCATTTCTTCCTTGGTTTCAATCTGGCTATTCTTCTGTTCCGCTTCTACCTGTTGAACATCTGCTGCCGTGACTACCGACTGTGCCACTCCTTCAGCTTCTGTTGACGGGGCAGCTACAGGAGTTTCGACTGCTTTTGGCTCAACCGGAGTTGATTCAGCCTTGCGAAAGGCGGAAGGCTTTTCAGGAGCCGGTTCATCTATACCCAAGCTTGGCTCGATACGATCAGATTCGACATCCTGTTGTGCCAACTGAGAACGTACATGCCTTGGAATGATCGGGGTCTGGCTATCCGGGTCGATATGCAGGTTGGCATCCAGTGAAGGTACAGCCTCTACAGGTTTTTTGAACAGCATTCTTATACCAAACAGCATAATCACAATTGCAATAACAATCCCGATAATGGTGGTGATTTCCATATTATACCTCCGCAGCTAGGCCGTATTCTTTTGCCTGTTCCAAATTAACTGTCACTAATTTTGAGGTTCCCGGTTCAGGCATGGTTACACCTAAAAGATCAGTCGCCATCATCATTGCAAGTTTGTTATGGGTAATATAAATAAATTGCACGTGTTCAGAAAGCTCTTTAACTAAATTACAAAAGCGTCCCACATTGGCATCATCCAGCGGTGCATCGACTTCATCCAGTACACAAAATGGTGCCGGATTTAAGCGAAAAATCGCGAATACCAATGCTAATGCGGTTAAGGCCTTTTCTCCACCAGAGAGTAAGGCCAATGAGCTGTTTCGTTTACCCGGTGGTCGGGCCATCAGTTTTACCCCCGACTGCCAGCCATCTTCAAGGCTTAAACTCGCCTCACCGCCTTCAAACACTTTCGGGAACAGGTTTTGCAGTTCAGCATTGACCTGATCAAACGTGTGCATAAACAGTTTACGGGTTTCCTGATCAATACTCTTCATCGCGGCCTGTAGCTGTGCAACCGTATTTTCCAGATCCTGCATCTGGTGACTCAGTTCCTCATAACGTTTTGACACTTCTTCATATTCTTCAGAAGCCGCCAGATTGACTGCACCAAGTTTATCGAACTGAGCCTGAGCTTTTTCCAGTTTCGCCTGATGTGCTTTAAGGTCAATATTCAGTCCGGAAATTACTTCACTATTCAATTCTTTCAGCTGTTCAGAATAATGCTGCAAATCAGATTTGGCTGCCTGCCAGGCCAGACGTTTTTCTTCCAGTGTAGTGCGGAGTTTTTCATCCTGCTGCTGAAAGCTGTGACGCTGTTCGGTCAGCTGCTGCTGTTTGCTCTGCACCTGATTTAATTCAATCTGCCAGTCGGCCCAGGTCTTTTGCAGCTTTTCAGTGATCTGCGCCTGTTCATTAAACTGGCTCTGTAAAGCAGGTAATTCCAGCTGTACCGGATCAACAAATTTCTTGGCCTGCTCGATTTGTGCAGTAATTTGTTGAGACTGTTCTTTTAGGAATACCTGATCTTTTTCCAGCAATTCAATTTGCTGCTGGCTTTGCACATTTTGCCTACGCAGCACTTCTAATTCCTGCTGCGCTTGCTGACTGAGCTGCTGTGAGTCATCCAGCTGAGTACTCAATTCTTCTAGCTGGAATTGCAGGGTTTTATAATTTGGTAGCGCCTGTTCCAGTTTGATATTCAAGGCATGCAGATCAATTTCCAGATCATCTTTCTGCATGGCATCTTCTTCAAGCTGCTCATCCAGTTGTTGTAACTGATGCTGTAATTGCTGCTTTTGCAATGCAAAAGCCTGCGCACTACTTTGTACTTTAGCAATATTGACATCGAGTTGCTGCAGCTGCTTTTGGGTATGCTTGTGCTGCTCACTGATACTCTGAATCTGGTTTTGCAAAGCTTTAACCTGATCGGCGAATTCAGGTAACTGCTGCTCCAGCTGCATAAACTTAGGTTCAAGTTCCGCAAGCTGCTGCTCGATTTCATCCAGACGCATTCGATGACTCAATGCACCTTGTCCGGCCTGACTGGCTTCATCATAGTCCAGTGCAATGACCCAGTCCGATCCAACATGGTAGCCATCTAAACTCAGTAATGTCTGGCCTTGTAATAGCTCAGTTTGAAGCGGTAATGCTTGCGTTAATGTATCTACGACCGCGACTTGTTGCCACAGTGAATAATGTGGAGATTCAATCCAGTCGGCCAGACACATCGTATTGGCTATCTGAATTTTAGTATGAACAGCCTGTTGCTTTAACTGACGCGCACAATCTTCAAGGAAGTGCTCGCCCTCTGCCAGAATCTGGGCAGACAGCCACTTGGCCAAAAACTTTTCGATCAGGCTGGCATGTCCTTTGCCTGCATCACTGAGCTTAAGTACATGCATCAGCTGTACCGCATTACTCTTGGTAT
The DNA here is from genome assembly GCF_037145695.1 of Acinetobacter sp. USHLN143. Lineage (GTDB taxonomy): Bacteria > Pseudomonadota > Gammaproteobacteria > Pseudomonadales > Moraxellaceae > Acinetobacter > Acinetobacter fasciculus. The sequence continues at coordinate 26,383 of NZ_JBBCWZ010000003.1, read as the reverse complement.
TTGAGTTAGCTTTGGTCAGCAATTGACTCAGGTTTTTCTTTTCTGAATGAAGCACCTGAATTTCAGATTTGAGCTGCATCAAGCGCTGCTGATGGTTCGCCTGCTCTGCCTGCATCTGCTCGAATTGAGTTTTTAAATCTGTTAATTGAATTTCATAGCCAACGATTTGCTGTTCAGCTTGGGCTTTGTCTGCCTGATACTGATCCAGCTCATCTTGCTGCGCCTGTTGCTGAATCTGTGCACTTTGCTGTTGGAGCGTCTGTTTCTGCTGTTCAATCCGCTCAATATTCTTTGCCAGTTGCTCGCTTTGAGCCAACATCTGTAATTTACGCTGTTGCTGCTGTTCGACCTGGGTTTTGATCTGGGTAAATTGCGCTGCCACAGTGCTATGTTGAGCTTTGAGCTCAGTCAAGTTTTGGCTTTGCGCCTGACTCTGGCCATCTTGCTGCTGCAATTGTGCCTGCTGATCTTCAAGTTGCTGCTGCAAGGTTTCGAGTTGCAGTTCAATCAACTGCAAACGCTCTTTGGTTTGGACTTTTTGCTGTTCCAACTTGATCAGACTGGTGGAATTCTGCTCCAGCAAAGACTGCTTTTGTTGCAGGGTCATTTCCAGTTCAGCCAGTTTTTTCTCGGCCTGTTGCCATTCGCTTTGCAAAGGAGTGGATTGCTGAATCAGACGCTGGAACAGTTCACTGGTGCTGCCCAAATCATGTTCAACGGTGGTCAGTTCGGAACGTACCAGCTTAAAGTTTTCCCCGAGCGTATTCATCTCAAGGGTATATTCTTCCTGTAAACGCTGGCTTTGCTCACATTGAAAAGACAGAATTTCGATCTTGATGGTACGGATCTGTCCTTCCAGTTCTTTATATTGAATCGCACTTTCCGACTGACGTTTCAGGGTTTTTAGCTGGGATTTCAGTTCGGAGGCGATATCTTCCAGACGCGACAGGTTTTGTGTGGTGTGATCCAGATGCAGCATCGTTTCACGGCGACGCGCCTGATAGCGTGATACACCCGCGGCTTCTTCAATATAAACCCGCATTTCATCTGGCTTGGCATCGACCAGACGGTTGATCATGCCCTGCTCGATAATCGCATAAGAACGTGGCCCAAGACCGGTACCCAGGAAAATATCGGTAATATCACGACGACGGCATTTGCTGCCATTCAGGAAATATTCGGACTTGCCATCGCGGTTGACCTGACGGCGTACTGCCAGTTCATTATAGGCATTATAAGCACCGCCCAGCTTGCCATAGGTATTGTCAAAGCGCAGTTCTACACTGGCCATGCCCACCGGTTTACGTTTCGCAGTTCCGGTAAAGATGACGTCCTGCATGCTGCCACCACGCAGCTGGCGCGCACTGGACTCGCCCATGACCCAGCGTATGGCATCAATGACGTTAGATTTACCACAACCATTCGGTCCCACGACCGCAGTACGATTATCTTTAAAATGCAAAGTGGTACTGTCGGCAAAAGATTTAAAGCCTGAAAGTTTTAAACTGCTTAAACGCATAATGTCCTGATTTAACGTCGTGAGCGTCTGGCCCACGCGAGTTCAATTTGTTTCATCCGTGTCAGAGATTCCAACACAAGGTTGCGCAAGTGTCGACAAAAATCTTCCATAAATAAAGTGGCCTGATGGCTTTTTCGTATCAAAATTGCTTCAGTGACCAGTTTAAATAAGTCAAAAGATTCCTGTAACTCGCGTCTGGAAATATTCAGGGTCAGAAAATAGCTCCGACGTAAAGATGGCAGCAGTTCCTGATAGTAGCGCATCAGATAAGGATTCCCCACCATCTCATGCTGCTGGGCCATGCCCTGAAAGATCAGATCATAAAACTTTTCAGTGTGTCCTTGGCGAGTTTCTGCTTCCAATTGCTCTAATAATAGCTGAATGCGCTCAGCTTCATGCACCCGCCAGGTTTCCGCCATGCGATACACCATTTGCCCGAGCAATAATGACGTCATGTCAAATAAGGCACGTACCTGCAAGGCCGACATTTCCGAGACAATCGCCCCACGGCGCGGGAAAATTTCAATCAGCTGGGTGCGTTCCAGCAAAAGCAGGGCTTCACGAACCGAACCCCGACTGACATCAAGCTCTGAGGCAATCCTGAGTTCCTGTATACGTTCGCCTTCGACCAGTTCACCGCGAATAATCTGTTCGCTAATGTGCTTGGCAATCTGCTCAGACAAACTGTGCGCTTGTTCTAATGGCATACCGTTCCTGTCTTTATTTTTATGGATACTGGTTTAGCCCTTTATTTGGACTATGTTGCTATTAAACGGGTTTTTATCCATAAATACTTTGACATTGTCAGACAATCTTATGTCTATATAGCCAACTTAGGCCCATAAAAAAGGAGAATAGTGAGCTATTCTCCTTATACGGTACATCAGTCCAACCGAAAAGGTTTAAATCAGGCCATAAACCCTTGATAAATAAAATACAGGCCGACGGTGGTCAGTAGTGCAGCAAAACATTTTTTTAATACGGCCGGTGAAAGCAGATGTGCCACTTTTGCGCCCAGCTTGGCAGTGAAAAAACTCATCATGCTGATGCCAATAAAGGCATAAATATGAATATAGCCAATAGTATTCGGTACGGTGACCTGCGCCTGTTTACCGAACCAGATAAAACCCAGCGCACCTGCAACTGCAATCGGCAATCCACAAGCCGCAGAGGTCGCCACTGCTTTTTGCATCACGATCCCGCTGCGATTCAGAAACGGAACGGTCAGACTTCCCCCGCCAATCCCGAATATGGCCGATGCCACGCCAATGCCGCCACCCGCTGCCAGCTGTAATGCGGCTGAAGGCAATTTCTGATTCGGATCAACCTGATAATGTGCGCCTCTAAACATTCTGAATGCAATCCAGACTGCAAAGAAGCCAATCAGCAATTGCAGACCTTGGCCCGATAAATAATCTGCAATTCCAGCTCCTAAGAATGAGCCAATGACCAGGCCGGGTGCCAGATTACGAAATACGGGCCATAGCACTGCCCCTCGTTGATGATGCGCCATGACCGAGCTGATAGAAGTCACAATAATTGTTGCCAAGGAAGTGCCCACCGCCATATGCATAATCACGCTGGGATCGTACTGGAGCTGGGTAAAAACAATGTAGAGGATGGGCACAATAATCAAACCACCGCCGACCCCAAACAGGCCTGCGGTGAATCCGGCAATTGCACCAATCAATAAATATATGATTAACTCCATAACGATATTTACCACGTTTAGATTCAAATGGATGTAGAAACTCGTGAACTGCAACAACGATTAAGCGATGCAGGCCAACTCCCGGAAGTATTACTCATCAAACCGATTACTACATCGACCAATGATGATGTACGCGAATTGGCAACGAAGGGGGTACAGCAGGTTCTGGTGTGCAGTCATGTGCAGACCCAAGGCCGTGGACAGCGTCAACGTCAGTGGATATCACCTGAAGGGAACATCTATTTAAGCACATTGCTGCATACACAAAAACCCATCGATGGTCGTCTAGCGCTAGAAATTGCGTTAAATATCCTGCAAATGCCGAGTCTGCAAGGGCTGGAATTACAAGTAAAATGGCCGAATGACCTGTATAGCCTGCACGGAAAATGGGGCGGTATTTTAGTCGAACCGATTTCAACGACACAGGTGGTGGTGGGGGGCGGTTTGAATATTGATCCTCTGCCCACTGAACTTCCAGATCAGCAGGTCAGTTCCCTGAGCGAGCTGGGTTTATCTCGCACTTCAAGAGTCGAACTAATTGCCCAGTTATATCTGGCGATTCAGCAAGCCGGGCAATGGTTTAACTATGGCAGTCAGAATCTGGCGGCGCGTTTCAATCGATCGGCTGCATTTATACAACAAACGGTTGAATTTACCGATGTGCAAGGGCAATATTCCGGTACTTTTCTCGGGATTCAGGACGATGGTGCGGTCAAGATTTTGACCGATCAGGGAATCCAGACCTTTTATCAGGGACAGCTCCGCCTTAAACATGGTGGATGAACAGGCATACAGCAATGAAAAAATTATGGTTGGATATCGGCAATACCCGGCTTAAATACTGGATTACCGAGCATGATCAGATTATTGAACAGGCAGCAGAATTACATTTACAGTCTCCTGCTGATTTGTTACTTGGCCTGATCCAGCATTTCAAAGCGCTGGGCTTGCATCAGGTGGGATTATCTTCTGTCCAAGATAAAATCAATAATGAGCGTATTCTCAGCATTTTAGAAAGTCTACATATTCCAGTGATTTTTGCTCAGGTACAAGCAGAATATGCCGGTCTGATCTGTGGCTATGATGAACCTTCGCAACTGGGGATTGACCGCTGGTTACAGGTACTTGCAGTGGCGACGCAAGCGCATGAAAATTATTGTGTGATTAGTTGCGGTACGGCGCTGACCATTGATCTGGCGCAAGGACAACAACATTTGGGTGGTTTTATTCTGCCGAATCTGTACTTGCAACGTGATGCACTGATTCAGAATACCAAAGGCATTAAAATCCCGGATGCCGCTTTTTCTGAACTCAATCCTGGACGCAACACCATCGATGCTGTTCATCATGGCATCCTACTGGGTCTGCTCAGCACGATTGAGAAAGTACTACATGATTTTCCAGCACAGTTGGTTTTAACCGGTGGAGATGCCCCGCTATTTGCGCAGCATCTCGCTCAGTATCAGCCCCGGATTGAACCGGATCTTTTGCTTAAAGGCCTGCAGCATTTTGCAGCTCATTTGCCAGACACTGTTTGATAATGTCCAGCAATTGCGGAAAATCGGCAAAGCCATCGGACTTGTTGAAATGCCCGGCTTTTTTGATCTCAAAAATTTGTGCATTCAAGCTATGTGCTAAACGCAAGGAAATCGGTGCAGGCACATAAGGATCATTACTGGAGATCAGCATCACCGCACGTTTATAGCTATACGGCAAGTTTTTCAGATCGAGTCGCACAGCCTGCAGTATTTTATTCAGTTCTGACCAGGCCACCAGCGGTGTATCAAAGGCCGAGACCAGAATGATGCCGCCGATCTTGTGTTGCTGCTGAATATAATGTTCCTGTAAAAAGTTTAAAACACTGACGCAACTCAGGCCATGTGCAACTAAAAAGGTATGTTCATCCATCTGCGGAATGTGCAGTTTCAGATTCTGCTGCCACTCTTCTAAATCAGGCTGAAAAGGGTTGGCCAGCATAATCCGTTTAGACTCAAAACCGGCATTTTTAAGCTGGCGACTGAACCAAGGGTACCAGTGATCATTGGAGGTCGCCTGATAATCCGGCACGATATAGACTTTCTTTATTATATTTTTCATAGTGATTTACTTATTATCATTGAACGCAAATTGCGTCGACAAAAAATAAGTTTTAACCAGTCTGGAGATGGAATTCAAGTGCCTTTTTGAACACCATCTCATGTTAAATTTTAAAATTTAGCGAATACAATAACATGCCTAAATTTAAGATTTAATCAGATAAGGTTCGATTACTTTCCAGAGTTCTGGCAAATCAGTACAGCCTTGAGAATCAATAAAATGTCCGTGATGCTTGGCATTCACCACAATGGCATCCAGACTGTCCGCCTGTTCCAGACTAAATTCTGGTGCAACCCGGTCATCTCCTTCGGAGTAGATCACCACACGCTCTGCAACCTGTTGTTTGAGTAAATCAAAATTGATTTCAGCGGCATCAATAAAAGGATTTATTTCATCCAGGCGACCCAATCGACCATTAAATCCCGCGATCAGTACCAGTTGCTGAATTTTCTGCTGTTTTAATTCTCTGGATAAGTAATGCAATGCGGCCACAGTTCCCAAGCTATGTGCGATAAAGATACTGTCCTCGTCAATTGCATCAATCTGTTCACGCATTTGCTGATCCCAGGTGTCCAGTGTCGGTGTAGGCGATGGATCCAGCCGGAGGACTTTTAAACTGACATTTTCCTGTTGGGCTTTTTCCTGAATCCATGGGTACCAGTTTTCTTCCGGGCTTGCAGTATAACCATGTACGACAATTACTTGGTTCATTTGAAATTTCTCTTTATTTTGTGCTGATATTCCCGAGTCTGCCTGATTGGATTTTTATTTTGGGTAAGTAAATGTTGTTTTGTTTAAACCAGTTTGACCATTTATTCGCAATAAAAAAAGGCGCATATTGCGCCTTTTTTTAAAATAAAACTTATTTCTTGTCGTTGCCGCCGAACAATGGACCCATACCACCGCCGCCACCAAACTGTTTCTGCAAACCGCCAAGTGACTTCATCATTTTCGCCATACCCGATGGATTGGCAAATTTTTTCATCATCTTGGCCATTTGGGCATGTTGCTTGATCAGCTTGTTGACTTCTGCCACTTCCATACCACAACCTGCTGCGATACGTTTTTTACGGCTTGGGTTCATCAAGTCCGGGTTACGGCGCTCTTTGATAGTCATCGACTGGATAATCGCTTCCATTTTCTTGACCTGCTTTTCAGGATTGGCTTGCGCCAACGCATCTTGCAGACCGGCATTGCTCATGCCAGGAAGTTTGTCCAGGAAGCCCATCATGCCGCCCATCTTGTTCATCTGCTCAAACTGCATCAGCATGTCTTCAAAGTTGAAGCTGCCGCCTTTTTGCAGTTTTTTCGCCATTTTTTCGGCTTTTTCTTTGTCGACCTTGCGTTCAAGTTCTTCGACCAAAGAAAGTACATCACCCATACCGAGAATACGCTGTGCAACACGCTCAGGATGGAATGGCTCCAAGGCATCGAGTTTCTCACCCATACCCAAGAATTTGATTGGCTTGCCGGTAATCGCGCGTACTGAAAGCGCTGCACCACCGCGCGCATCACCATCAGTTTTGGTCAGGATCACACCAGTTAAAGGCAAGGCATCATTAAATGCTTTGGCGGTGTTTGCCGCATCCTGACCGGTCATGGCATCGACCACGAACAGGGTTTCAGTCGGGTTAATCGCTGCATGCAGCTCTTTGATTTCACCCATCATGTCATCATCGATATGCAAACGACCTGCCGTATCGACAATCAGCACATCGGCAAACTGGATTTTTGCCTGTTCAATCGCGCGATTCACAATCGTAATCGGTTTTTCGTCTGCGCTAGATTCCAGGAAAATCGCACCGACTTCACCCGCGACAGTCTGTAGCTGTTTGATCGCAGCCGGACGATACACATCGGCAGAGACCATCGCGACTTTTTTCTTTTGACGTTCTTGTAAGAAGCGTGCAAGTTTCGCTGCAGTTGTTGTTTTACCTGCACCCTGCAGGCCTGCCAGCAGGACAACCACAGGTGGTTTTGCAGCGAGGTCGAGGCTTTCATTGGCCTCGCCCATCATTTTGGTCAATTCGTCATGAACGATTTTGACAAAAGCCTGCCCAGGAGATAACTGAGTCATCACTTCCTGGCCTAATGCTTCTTCCTTAACTTTCGCGATGAATTCACGAGTTACAGGTAACGCAACATCGGCCTCAAGAAGCGCCATACGCACTTCACGTAACGTATCTTTAATATTGTCTTCGGTTAGCTGCCCTGAGCCAGTAACATTTCTTAAACTCTGCGTGAGTCGTTCTGTTAAGGTATCAAACATTGCAAAATCCGCTTAAAATAGCCATGAGCAAAAAATTGTTTCTTAAAATAGAAAATTTATGCATAGAATGCTATAGGATACTGTAGTTCGCAGCGAATTTATATAAATGAATATTCATCACCCTTAAAAAGGTTTGACATGGTTAGCCTCCCCTTGGTTTATACGATCTTAGCATTAGTCGCTTATACCGCTTCCTTCTGGTATCTGTTCATTCATTTAATGTCTAAACGTGCTCCTAATCAATGGTTTGTATCGCTAACTGCCCTGCTTGGACTGGGCTTGCATGCGCTGGTCTTGTATGGTGATATGCACACCCCGCTGGGCATCAATTATGATGTCTTTGCCCTGTTTTCCTTTACTTCCGGTCTAATGCTATTACTCAGCATTATTTACAGTACTTATCGTCCAATTATTGCCCTGAATCTGATCGGAATTCCAGTAGCTGCCACAGGTTTGATCCTCGGCTTTGCGTTTACTCAGCCTGCAAAAATCATCGCACAAAACTCTTTGGGTCTGGATATTCATATTATTTTGTCTTTGTCTGCTTATGCAGTATTGCTCATGGCAACCATTCAGGCCGTAATTTTACGTTTTCAGGATCGTGAGCTGAAAAAGAAGCAGAAACGCCGGGTCTGGGTCAGTTTGCTACCCTCTTATCAGGATATGGAATCACTGCTGTTTGATATGCTGATGACCGGTTTTGTTTTACTTACCCTCGCTTTGGGCTTTGGCTTTTTTACCATCGACAATTTCTTTGCTCAGCATCTGGCACATAAAACTGCGTTCAGTATTATTTCCTGGCTGGTTTACGGTTCACTATTAATCGGACACTGGAAGTTTGGCTGGCGTGGCCAGAAAGCCGTGCGCTTTACCCTGCTCGGTTTTGGCTTGCTGGCACTGGGTTTTATTGGGTCTAAATTTGTGCTGGAAATGATTCTAGGGCGATAATTCTGAGCCTTGAAATATTCAATTCATTGTCCAATAAACAGGCTTTAGCTTGAATATTCTTTAAACGATTATACGCCCCGCACGCACTGACAATGGCCAGCGAATCACTCTAGGCAATTCTGGATCTTCCCATTCTGGCAATAAGGCATCTGCCAGTGCATTTAATGGATTATGTCCAAGTGCTTGAGTGGCTGCTTTCACGGCTGACCAAGTACTCATATAACCAATTAACTGATAAAAATTCCATTCAACCTGTAATACCGGTGGCTGAATCACCATTTCCTGAAATGGAAATGGGAGATTTTTATATCCTTCATCTACATGGCGACGTTCAGGTGGCCAGTACAGTGCGAGTGTCACCTTATAAAAATGCTTAAAATAATGATCCAGATGTGGCTCATCCACACTGAACACGCCATAGCTAATTAAAGCCAGAATGGCATTGGGTTTAGCAATACGACGGACTTCTGCGTAGAATTTTTCGAGATTCAGCCAATGCGCTGCTTGAGCCACCGAAATCAGATCAATACTATGGTCAGCACACGGGATCTCTTCAGCGAGCGCCTGACCATACTGAATTTTTGGATGCGGTTTGGCTTGGGCAATCTGTTCACTACTCGCATCAATAGCAAGCACCTGATCAAAGTAATTCGCCAAAACTTCTGAAAGCTGTCCAGAACCACAGCCGACATCTACAGCCAATTTAGTACTTGGTGACAGCTCTGCCAATAGCTTTCCCAATGCATCCGGATAATGCGGACGAAACAAGGCATAATCCTGTGATTGCTGGGAGAAATGATCTTTAAATTCCCTGTTTTCCATATATGCTTTCCAGACCAGTTTTATTTCAGTCTAAATAGCCAGTCAGGGAATGCAGTTGGAATTTGGTTTCAGTCACTTCCTGTTTTTAAAATGCAGAATTCATCCAATGAATAGAATCATGTTCTTGACTTAGTCATTCAAGCTATTCTGCTTGATCTGATACTCTGCCTTGAAGGCTTTGTAGCTCAGCCGGTCTGCGGAGACTTCCGTTAAAGGACTGACCTCCTGCATGGAGGACAAGCAGCGCTCTGTCAGCTGAATATATTCCTGCGTTCCCTTGCTTTTCCAGGCGATTTCTTTAGCTTCCAAAGGACGGATAACCCGCGCTGGACTACCGAGCACCAATGAATTTTCCGGGATCTGAGCTTTGGCTTTAACCGTGCTATTGGCACCGATAATGGTATTTTCACCAATCTCGGCTTCATCCAGAATCACGCTGTTCATGCCGACCAATACATTTTTACGAATGATACAGCCATGTAAAATCGCGCCGTGTCCGATATGACCATATTCTTCGACCAGCGTGACATTGCCGGGAAAGCCATGAATGGTACAGGAATCCTGAACATTGGCATTTTTCTGGATGTGAATCCCGCCAAAGTCGGCTCTTAAAGTTGCGAAAGGCCCGATATATACGCCCTCTTCAATCACCACATCCCCGATCAGAACGGCTTGTGGATGTACATAAGCACGAGGGCTGACCACAGGAATCACACCATCAATGGCATAACACGGCATTATTTTATTCCTTTAAAAATGCAGAATTAGATTAGCTGACGGCTTCCAGTCGCAAACCGCCAAAGCGTTTATAGAATTGTGGATGTACCGGCGGCATCGAACCTTCCGAAGTTCGGGCGATCTCCATAAAGAATTCATCCCCTGCCGCAACCACGGTTTGATATAAATTACTGCTCAGATTACGGGCATTCAGGGAAAGCCAGTTGGATGGCAATAATTCAAAAGGCAGATTTGGATCTTTTAATAAAATCCGGCGGAATTGATGAATCAGTAAAATTCGCAACTGAAAGGCCTGAACCGGATCCAGCTCATCTTCCTGTTCCACCAGATGAAAGAATTCCCGGAAATCTGCAATGAATTTTTCATAGCGCTGATGCAGCTCCTGTACCGGCCAGTTGGTGGCGACCATGCGTTTCACGGTTGGGTAGGATTCCTGCCAGAGCTGTAAGGTTTCAGCCTTAAATACCACGACTTGGTCGGTCATTTTCAAGTTCAGCAGCAGGTTTTGCAGTTTCTGGTGATCACAGCCCGGATAGGCCATGACATTAGTGGCGATATTGGCAAAGCCCAGCCATTCCAGTTCTTTTTTCAGAACCAGTTTATTTTCCAGTTCCACTGAACTGAGCAGCACCAGATCCCACTTCTGATCCCATTCGGTATGCTGAAAACTGTAAATTTTTTGATCCGCCATAATAAAACGCTGGCGGCTGCTTTCGGTTACGCGATAATAACTGGTGCGACCAATTTTCTCAGACATCAGCCAGCCATTTTGGACCAGACGAAATACGGCAGTCCGTACCGATCGTTCATTAAATCCGAAGACATCCATGAGCTGAATTAGACTGGCCAGACTGATAATGCCACCCCGGTGAAAAATACAGTCACCAAAGATGGTCATGATTAATGAGGTTCCGCTGAGTGCTTCAGTTTGAATAAAGTCATCAATTATTTGTTTTAATTTCGGATTCATTGCGTTTAACTTTACCTTATAGAAACTGGATGATAGACCATTTGGCTATCATCCAATAGTACTTCATGCAGACTTGCGGATATCAAACACGCGCTGTGCCTTGCCTTCAGAGCGTGGCAGACTCCCTTCAGGTAACACTTCGACACTCACGGTGATTCCGACCATGGTTTTAATCTGGCTTTTCAGCTGAGTTGCCAACTGGTGCGCCATAATGTCACTGCTATCTTTACGCATTTCGGTACGGATATGCAATGTATCCAGATGTCCCTGTTTGCAAATCTGGATCTGATAGTTCGGAATCAGTTGCTGGATCTGTAAAATCTGCTCTTCAATCTGTGATGGGAAGACATTGACCCCACGAATAATCATCATGTCATCACTACGGCCGACAATCTTGTCCATACGGCGCATGGTGCGTGCCGTGCCTGGCAATAAACGGGTCAGGTCACGGGTACGGTAACGGATTACCGGCATGCCTTCTTTAGTAATGGTGGTAAAGACCAGTTCACCCAGTTCGCCATCTGGCAGCACTTCGCCAGTTTCCGGATGGATAATTTCAGGATAGAAATGATCTTCCCAGATGGTTGGGCCATCTTTAGATTCCAGACATTCCATCGCCACGCCCGGTCCCATGACTTCTGACAGACCATAAATATCTAGGGCATCAATGCCCAGACGCTCTTCAATTTCCTTGCGCATTTCATTGGTCCATGGCTCTGCACCAAAGACGCCGGTTTTAATCGAACAGTTTTTGGCTGTGCCAAATTTCTTCTCAAGCGCTTCAATAATGTTCAGGCAGTAAGATGGCGTAACCATCAGTGCTGTCGGTTTAAAGTCATGAATCAGTTGCGCCTGTTTATCGGTTTGTCCGCCAGACATTGGAATCACGGTTGCACCCAAACGCTCAACGCCATAATGCGCGCCTAGACCGCCCGTAAACAGACCATAACCATAAGACACCTGAATGATATCTTTGCTGCTCAAGCCGGCTGCACGCAGGGAACGCGCCACCACGTCTGACCAGACATTAATATCATTTTGGGTATAACCCACTACGGTCGGCTGACCGGTGGTGCCAGAAGATGCGTGCACACGTACAATCTGTTCCTGTGGAACAGCGAACATACCAAACGGATAGTTATCACGTAAATCCTGTTTGGTGGTAAACGGGAATTTGGCCAGATCTTCCAGAGAGTTAAAATCGTCTGGATGCACGCCAGCATCATCGAATTTCTTTTTATAAACCGGGCTATTCTGATAAGCATGTTGCAACGTCTTTTTCATACGCTGTAGCTGAACACTGCGTAACTCATCAACCGATACTTTTTCAATTTTTTCCATTGCATTGTTATTCATATTCTTACTCCTGACGCAGTCTTCCTGACCACGGTTTAATTCATTGATTGAATGATGTGTTTAATCCATATTTTCTAAAACCAGTGCAACACCTTGACCAACACCCACACACATGGTGCAGAGTGCATATTTGCCATTACGACGTTTTAATTCTTTCATGGCGGTAATCACCAAACGGGTGCCACTCATACCCAGCGGATGACCCAAAGCGATGGCACCGCCATTCGGGTTAATTCTGGAATCATCGTCTTGCAAGCCGAGTTCACGAATCACGGCCAGCGATTGCGCTGCAAATGCTTCATTTAGCTCAATCACGTCCATCTGCTCCAGACTCAGGCCAGTCTGTTTCAGCACTTTCTGTACCGCTGGAACCGGCCCAATACCCATATATTTAGCTTCGACACCGGCGCTGGCCATCCCGATCACTTTAGCTTTCGGGCTCAAACCATACTGCTCGGCAAACTGCTGATTCCCAAGTAATACGCAAGCCGCCCCGTCATTGACACCCGAAGCATTGCCAGCGGTGACTGAGCCGCCTTCTTTACGAAATGGGGTTTTTAAGGCGGCCAGATTATCCAGCGTCGTCTCTGCGCGCGGATGCTCATCTTGGGAAATGGTCAGAGTGCTTTTCTTCGGACCTTTGACCTCTACTGGCAGAATTTCTTCGGCAAAAATACCCTTCTGCTGGGCTACTGCGGTTTTCTGTTGGCTGTGATAGGCAAACAGGTCCTGGTCTGCACGGCTAATCTGATACTTTTCAGCGACGTTTTCGGCCGTTTCCGGCATGCTGTCAACGCCAAACTGTGCTTTAAATTTTGGGTTGATAAAACGCCAGCCAATGGTGGTGTCATAAATTTCAGGGGTACGGCTAAAGGCAGTCGTAGGTTTGGATTGCACGAAAGGCGCTCGGCTCATGGATTCTACGCCACCCGCCAAAACAAATTGTGCTTCACCCGATTTGATGGCACGTGCTCCCAGTCCAATGGCATCCAGACCTGAAGCACATAAGCGGTTCACGGTGAGCGCTGGAACAGATTCAGGCAACCCTGCGAGTAAAGCAGCCATACGCGCCACGTTGCGGTTATCTTCACCGGCCTGATTGGCACAGCCCAAGATCACTTCATCCAGTTCTGCCCATGGCAAGGCAGGATGCTGATCTTTCAGATATTGAATCGGTAGCGCTGCCAGATCATCAGCACGAATGCTGCTCAGTCCACCGGCATAGCGTCCGATCGAGGTGCGAATTCCATCAAAAATATAAACCTGTTCCATGATTCTTCCTTTTAGCCAGCAACGCGTAATGGTTGCTGCTGAGTTTTCTGTGCATGTCCCTGCACCGCTTTCTTTGCTAAATATATACTAGTTCTATAGCGGTCTTCACCATAAATACGATACATATTTTCTAAAATTTGTAAAATTGTGCAATATCCAATTTTATCTGCCCACTCGAATGGACCACAAGGATAATTCACGCCATATTTCATAGCAGAATCAATATCTTGCTCTGATGAAATATCATGCAATACCGCTTCACAGGCTTCATTCACTAACATGGCAATACTACGTATAACATAAAGACCGGGATGATCCTTAGACCAAATAGGTATCATATCCATACCTATGAGGAATAGCTCCACTGCCTGGCGCTGTTCAGTACTACATGCTGGTGATGCAACGACTGGAATTGCCTGGGCATTTGTCCAATCTGCATGCCAGTCCATCAACACTACAGGCTCATGCGGATAAGCCAGTTCAACCGACTCACCGAGCGATAATCGCAGGGAAAGATCACCAATCAGGATTTCATTCTGTTCTGCCGCCTGAAAAATGAGATCCACATGAGAGGCCTGTTTTAAACGTTCAATCAAGGCTAAGGAATGTCGCCATTCACCTTTTACCGTGACTTTGAGCTTATTCAGCGACTTGGCATAACACACTGGCAATTCATATACAGGCACAGGCTTGGACTGCGTGTAATCATAAAAACCCTGACCGGACTTGCGGCCATAACAGCCGGCATCGACCAGTTCTTTTTGAATCAAGGACGGGCGGTAGCGTGGCTCATAGAAAAATTCCTGATAGACACTTTGTGTGACCGAGAAATTCACATCCTGCCCAATCAGATCTGTAAGTTCACACGGCCCCATGGCAAAACGGCCACATTCGCGCATGATGTAATCGAGCTGTTCCGGGGTGGTGGCATTTTCCTGCAAGGCACGAAAGGCCTCGGCATAATAAGGTCGTGCGACACGATTGACGATAAAACCGGGGGTCGATTTGGCTCGCACCGGAACCTTGTTCCAGTCCTTCATCAGATCAAATACTGCATCGGCAATCGCTGCTGAGGTTTTCAGTCCGCGGATAATCTCGACCAGTTTCATCACCGGCGCCGGATTAAAGAAATGCAGACCAATCACTCGCTCGGGATGTGGAATCGCCGAGGCAATTGCGGTAATGGAAATTGAAGAAGTATTAGACGCAAAAATCGTCTGTTCCGGGCAAATGGCAGCCAGCTGTTGAAACAGGTTTTGCTTCACTTCTTTCTTTTCAACAATGGCTTCAATAATTAAGCCCGCATCGGCAAGCTGCTGAATGTCCTCTGCCACAATCAGATTGGCGAAGGTACTCTCCAGCAATTGCTGGGTCATTTTGCCATTTTGTACGCGCTTGCTCAGCTGCGCCTCTAAAGCAGTCAAGGCACTCTGAACTTTGCTGCGATCGAGATCAAACACATAGGTCGGATGCCCGTGCATAGCTGCCAGTTGTGCAATACCAATCCCCATGGTTCCAGCACCGACCACAGCAACTTTGACTTGTTCCAAATTGATCTGTTGCATGATTTAGCATCCTTTATATTCAGGGGTACGCTTCTGCATAAAGGCTTGTACACCTTCTTTATAGTCGCTTGAACGTCCAGCCAGACGTTGCAGGTCACGTTCCAGAATGAGCTGCTCATCCAGATTATTGTCGGCTGCGGCATGGATGGCTTTTTTGATCAGGGACAGACCATAGGTCGGTTGCTGTGCCAGATGCTCTGCCAGTTTTTTCGCTTCTGCTTGCAGTTGTTCATCTTCAACCACTTGCCAGATCATGCCCAGTTGTACTGCGCGCTCAGCCGGAATTTTATCGCCGAGCATGGCAAGGCCCATCGCCTGAGCACGCCCGACCAGACGCGGCAGGAACCAGGTACCGCCTGAATCTGGCACCAAGCCAAGACGGCAGAAGGCCTGAATAAAGGAAGCCGATTTTGCTGCCACCACAATGTCACAGGCCAGGGCAATATTGGCGCCTGCCCCTGCTGCCACACCATTCACCGCACAAATCACCGGTTTAGGCATTTCGGTAATCAGCTTGATCAGAGGGTTGTAATATTTTTCAATCGACAGACCTAAGTCCGGTGCATCGGCATTCGGATCGACCACACGGTCATTCAGATCCTGACCGGCACAGAAACCGCGGCCTTCGGCTGAGATCACTACGGCACGAATCTGGCTGTCTTTGGCCCAGGCCTTGATGACCTTGGAGACTTCCTGATGCATGGTTTCATTAAAGCTGTTGAGCTGTTTTGGACGGTTAAAGGTCAGGTAGCCCACTGCATTTTTTTCTTCGACAATAATTGTTTGATAATCCATTACATACCTCTAAATTCTGGTTTTCTTTTTTCTAAAAATGCATTGATGCCTTCCTGGCGATCTTGGGTCGCCGCCAGCCAGACAAAATGTTGACGTTCAAGTTTCAGTCCCTGACTTAAAGTCACTTCATGAATCGACTTTAAAGATTGCTTGATGGCACGAATGGCCAGCGGTGCCTGCTTGGCAATTTTTTCTGCCAGTTCCAGTGCGTATTGCACGGTCAGTCCTGCCGGACAAACCTGGCTACTAATGCCATGTTGCAAGGCTGTTTGTGCCGAAATCATTTCACCAGTCATGGCCCAGCGCATCGTTAATTGCTGACCGACCAGACGGGCCAGACGCTGGGTTCCACCGGCACCCGGCAACATACCTAAACCGATTTCAGGCAAGGCAAACTGGGCATTTTCTCCGGTCAGCACCATGTCACCATGCAAAGCCAACTCGAAACCTGCACCAAAAGCATAACCATTTACGGCCATGATTAAAGGCTTGGAAAATTCATCAATTTTTTTCCAGAGCAGTGGGCGTTGGTCTTGCTGGATGCTGACCACATCTAACTGCGCCAGCTCATTTAAATCAGCACCGGCAGCAAAGCATTGCGTATTTCCGGTGATGACCACGGCTTTCACAGCAGCATCTGTTTCCAAGTCCTGTAGACAGGCTGCAATGTTTTGCAAGGTGGCATTGTTTAAAGCATTGCGCTTTTCTGGACGATTTAGCTCGATCAGTACCACACCTGGCTTGGGTGAGCTGGTTTTAATGTAGGTCATCCTTGAACTCCTGCTATGCTCGCGGTGCTGTAAATTCAGCTTTTATTCATCAAAACTGAGTCGGACATTGGCCGTGGTTGGACGTGCCTGACAACTGAGCACATAGCCTTTCTGAATTTCATCTTCTTCCAGACTGTAATTCACCGCCATTTCAACCTGTCCCTCTAACACCTTACATTTACAGGTTGCACAGACGCCGCCCTTACAGGCATATGGCAGGTCTGCCCCAGCACGTAGCGCAGCATCTAAAATACTGTCGTCCTGTTTGGAGACTTCGATAATCAGCTCACGACCATCTAGAACAATATTGACGCGTTCTTCGCTACGGCTTTCCATCTGCTGGGCGGTTGCTTTCGGTGCAGTACCCGTATTGAAGCGTTCAGTGTGAATCTTGCTGCGCTGAATGCCCCAAGTCGGCAATACCGTTTCGACTGCTGTCATCATTTCTTCAGGACCACAGGCAAAACAGTGATCTGCTTCGGCTGAAATCAGATTGGCCTGAAATAACTGCTGCAATTTGTCTGCATCAATCCGACCATTAAAGATGTCACTGTCATTCAGTTCACGTGAAAAAATATTTACCAGTTGCAGACGTTCCTTAAAACGGTCTTTCAAGTCCATGATCTGTTCAGAGAACATGGTCTGTTTCCAGGAGCGGTTGCCATATACCAGAGTGAATGTTGCTTCCGCTTGACGGTTCAATACCGACTTTACAATCGATAAAATTGGCGTAATGCCACTGCCTGCTGCAAATCCTAGATAATTCTGGCCACCAGCCTTGGCGGCTTTCTGAAAAAACACCCCTTGCGGTGGCATGACTTCTAGTACATCGCCCGCTTTGAGATGCGCATTGGCCCAGGTTGAAAACTGACCCTGATCAATTTTTTTAATCGCAATACTCATGTCTTCCTGCGTATCACTGCAGATCGAGTAACAGCGGCGCAGCTCGCCGTCATCGGTTAAATGACGAATGGTCAGGTGCTGACCCGGCTGATATTGGAAAGCATCCAACTGCTCAGGCGCGAGATCAAAGGCAATGCAGATCGCCTGCTCGGTTTGTGGCTGAATCGATTTAATGGTTAATGGTATAAATTGGCTCATGGCAAAATCCTTCTTTTAGGTGGCGGTGTTCAGGCTTGTTATTGGTTTACCCTGCCCACCGCGCAATCGTTACAATCAAATACATTTGAAATAGTCAAAAGTTTCTAAGCAGTCCCGACATTGATATAAAGCTTTACAGGCGGTCGAACCGAATTCACTTAATAATTTGCTGTTGTTACTTAAGCACTGTGGACAGGTGATGCCATCGGTCAATGCCACATGCGTACCACAGCTATGTGACTGGCCTTGCGGCGGGGCAATACCATATTGCTGTAATTTGTGTTTGCCCGATTCACTCATCCAGTCCGTGGTCCAGGCTTGAGACAGGTCCACAATGACTTTGACCGGCGTCAAACCATTGGCCTCGAAAGCCTGGGTAATTTCTGCTTTTAATAAATCCGTGGCCGGACAGCCGCTATAGGTCGGCGTGAGTCGCACCACAATTTCATCCTGCTGATTCAGCTCGACGCCACGAATCATACCCAGATCAATCACTGACAATACCGGAATCTCTGGATCAGAAACCTGCTGTAAAACGTCCCAACATTGATCTTCTACGTGTCGAATCAGATTCATGCGACTCACTCCCTGTGATTGTGCCGAATTACCAGTTCATGTTTGGATATAAGCGCTGCATGTATTGCAGTTCAGCCAAAACAAAACCGAGATGTTCTGTATGTAAACCCTGTTTAGCCCCACTGCGATAAGCACCCAGCTCTGGCAGGCTTAATTCAAATCGCGCCAGCTCGGCTGTAATGGTCTCCAGCCACTGGACTTTTAAATTTTCAATCTCTGGAATGACACCGCTATCGACTAGTTGTTTTTCAGCTGCCGTCAGAACAAAAAGTTCTTCGGTAAAACGCCATAACTCGTTTAGACCTTGCTGGGTTTTTTCATGCGCTTCTGCGGTACCTAAACTTAAGCGTTCCATCCAGGTGGTGGAAAAACGCTGGTGATATTTCACTTCTTTGAGTGATTTCACTGCAAAGGCAGCCAACTCAGCATGCTGACTTTTAGTTAAAACACTAAATAATAAAGTGTGGTAGTGATCCATCAACCACTGGCGTACCAAAGTCTGGGCAAAATCACCATTCGGCTGTTCGCACAGCAGCAAATTACGGTATTCACGCTCGGTGCGGAAATAAGCCAGCTTGTCTTCATCACGACCCTGTCCTTCCACTTCACCCGCCAGACTGAGGGCAGTACGTGCCTGACCCAATAAATCCAGTCCAATATTGGCTAAGGCAATATCCAGCTCCAGTTCAGGTGCATGACCACACCACTCTGCCAAACGATGAGACAGGATCAGTTGACTGTCACCCACATGTAAAAGAAATTCTGCCAATACTTGATTTGTCATAATCTTCACCTTTCCCTTTACATGTGCTCGATGCCAGCTGGAATGTTATAAAAGGTTGGATGACGATAAACCTTGTCCAAAGCGGGTTCAAAAAACTCTGCTTTTTCATCTGGCTGGGAAGAGGTAATCAATTCAGATTTCACCACCCAGATACTGATGCCTTCATTGCGGCGGGTATATACATCGCGGGCATTTTGTAGTGCGACTTCCTCATCCGGCGCACGCAGGCTGCCGACATGACGGTGACTCAGACCCTGTTTACTACGCACAAACACTTCATAAAGTGACCAGTTATTTTTGTTATTCATGAGCAAATTTCCTTATATTGATCAAACTATTTTTTAAGCGACTTTTTGTGCTGCTGACTGTTTCTGCTGTTTCTGCTGTTTCTGCGCATAGACGGCTGCTGAATCACGTACCCACTTGCCGCCTTCCCAAGCTTTGCGGCGTGCTTCAATACGCTCATGGTTACACGGTCCCTTGCCTGCAAGAATCGCAAAAAACTCATCCCAATTGATTTCACCAAATTCGTAATGTCCGGTGGCTTCATTGAATTTGAGGTCTGGATCTGGAACGGTTAAACCCAGCTGCAAAACTTGCGACACGGTGTTATCGACAAATTTCTGACGTAGCTCATCGTTGCTGAATAATTTAATTTTCCACTGCATACTTTGTGCACTGTTCGGTGAATTATCATCACTTGGACCAAACATCATCAGTGCCGGCCACCAGAAACGGTTCACTGCATCCTGTGCCATCTGCTTTTGTTCCGGCGTACCATTGGCCAATTCCATCATGGCTTCAAAGCCCTGACGCTGATGGAAACTTTCTTCTTTACACACACGCACCATAGCGCGGGCATAAGGACCATAAGATGTACGGCACAGCGCAACCTGATTGACAATTGCTGCACCATCTACCAGCCAGCCAATCGCGGCAACATCGGCCCAGCTCAGGGTTGGATAGTTGAAAATTGAAGAATATTTCATGCGACCGGCAATCAGCTTATCCATCATGTCGTCACGATCGGCACCCAAGGTTTCTGCAGCACTGTACAGATACAAGGCATGACCGGCTTCGTCCTGAACTTTTGCCATCAGCACAGCTTTACGTTTTAAGGTCGGTGCACGGGTAATCCAGTTGCCTTCCGGCAACATGCCCACCACTTCAGAGTGTGCGTGCTGACCGATCTGACGAATCAAGGTCTTACGATAAGCATCCGGCATCCAGTCCTTCGGCTCTATAGAAATATCCTTTTCAATCTTTTGATCGAAGATTTGTTGTTGGTTATTCATTGTTCCCTCACTTATCCCAAGTGTTGATACACTCAAATTAAAACGATACGTAATTAAAATCAATATTTATTTATTGGTATCATTTAATTTTTATCACTTATTTTTAATAAATATTTGTTTTATATCATTTAATATTTTTTATTTTATTGTTACGCATTTTTAAACACAGATTTATGATTGACATTTTCACTTTTTCAACACAAATTATGAAACATCAAAATTAAAATACATCTCAAAACGTATCGTAAATGGAGTTTTTACAATGTTAGAGTTAGACAGCAGCTCAAGCACAATGGATTATCACAATACTGAATCGAGCCATAATCCTCTTGCCATCAAAAGCTTAGCTTCACTGGTGTACGGCCAGGAATACATAGCGCGAGCCGATTTACGTACGGTTTATCATGCCATTAGCGGTGAAGCGGTTTATCAAGTCGGCAGTCAGGGCATCGATACCCAAGCCGTGGTGAAGTATGCCAAACAAAAAGGCGCGGCTATTGCCACATGGACCTTCCATCAACGTGCCAATGCACTGAAGCAAGTGGCACAATATTTGATGGAACGCAAAGAAGACTTTTATGAACTTGCCAAAGCAACCGGCTGTACCCGTAAAGATGCCTGGATTGATGTTGAAGGTGGGATTGGCACCTTATATGCGTATTCAAGTTTGGTGCGTCGTGAACTGAGTGATGAAACAGCGCTAGTCGAAGATGCCTGGATTCCTCTTTCTAAGCAAGGTAGCTTTGGCGCGAAACATATTCTGACGCCTAAAGCCGGTGTCGCCGTGCATATCAATGCCTTTAACTTTCCGATCTGGGGCATGCTGGAGAAAATCGCTCCTACACTACTGGCAGGCGTACCCTGTATTGTCAAACCGGCGACCGAAGGTGCCGAGCTGACCCATGCCGTGGTCAAAGCCATTCATGAAAGCGGTTTCTTGCCAGAAGGTTCACTACAGCTCATTTGTGGACAGATCTATGATTTATTTGATCATTTAAATCCTCAAGATACGGTCACTTTTACCGGTTCTGCTTCAACAGGGCAAAAACTGCGTTCGCATCCACATTTAAATGCCTACTCGATTCCATTCACCATGGAGGCAGACTCGGTCAACAGTGCGATTTTAACAGCGCAAGCCAATGATGAAACGATTGATTTATTTGTCCGTGAAGTTTTCCGTGAAATGACCACTAAAGCTGGACAAAAATGTACTGCCATTCGTCGTGCCTTTGTGCCAGCCGAGATATTGGATACAGTACAAGACCGTCTGATTGCAAAACTGAAAAAAGTGGTTGTCGGTGATCCGGCTCAGGAAGGCGTAACGATGGGTGCTTTGGCCAGCGTCAAACAGAAATATGATGTCGCTGCAAAAGTTGAACAGCTCAGCCAGGATGCAGAGAT
The DNA here is from genome assembly GCF_037145695.1 of Acinetobacter sp. USHLN143. Classification (GTDB taxonomy): domain Bacteria; phylum Pseudomonadota; class Gammaproteobacteria; order Pseudomonadales; family Moraxellaceae; genus Acinetobacter; species Acinetobacter fasciculus. Next base: position 4,394 of record NZ_JBBCWZ010000003.1, on the reverse strand, counting down.
CGTATTCGGTAGCCACTTGCGTCAGGACTTTAAGATTCAAGTACAAAATACGGAGACATCTGCATGCTATCCACCGACAGTTTTGCTATGTAAAGCACCGGCTCAGGCAGAAAATATTCATAAAATTGAAGCTTTTGGGCCTGTGGTCACTTTAATGCCATATACTGACCTGGCTCAGCTTGCTGACCTGGTGGCACGTGGCGAAGGTAGCCTGGTGGCCTCCATCGTACGCAATACCGATGAAAATATTGAACAACTGCTCAGCAAAATTGCGCCATGGCATGGCCGTGTCCATATTCTGGATGCAGAAAGTGCCAAAGAAAGTACCGGACATGGCTCTCCATTACCTTTGCTGGTTCATGGCGGACCGGGACGTGCTGGTGGCGGTGAGGAACTCGGCGGCTTGCGTGCAGTCAAACATTATATGCAACGTACTGCGATTCAAGGTTCACCAAATGCCATGACTCAGGTCGGCCATAGCTGGACTGCTGGTGCTCAGGTCTTTGAAGACCGCGTGCATCCTTTTAAAAAATCATTTGATGAATTGCGTATCGGCGAACGTTTGCTGACAGCACGACGTAGCGTGACCGAAGCGGATCTGGTGAATTTCGGCTGCCTGAGCGGTGATCACTTCTATGCGCATATGGACAAGATTGCTGCAGCAGAATCCCTGTTTGGTGAGCGCGTGGCACATGGTTACTTTGTGGTATCTGCCGCGGCCGGCCTATTCGTTGATGCCGCCCAGGGTCCAGTCATTGCCAACTATGGCATGGACAACTTGCGCTTTGTAGAACCGGTGAAAATTGGCGATACCATTCAGGTAGAACTGACCTGTAAGCAGAAAACTCCAAAAGCACTGCGCGATCCGGCACAGAAGCCACATGGTGTCGTGGTCTGGGATATTAAAGTAAAAAACCAACGCAATGAACTGGTTGCAACCTACGATATTTTAACGCTGGTTGAGCGTGGCTAAAAATTTAAACTCAAAAAAAGGAATCATTATGATTCCTTTTTTTTGCCTTTAAAAATTATTTGTATCTATTTTTAAAAATAGATTGACGTCTCTCTATTTAGGCTCTAGATTAATTAAATACGATACAATATAAAAATAAAAAGCATATTAAAAGTATCAAATAAATATCTCAAACGATCAGCACAGGATGTTGCATGATGAATGATAAATCGCTGAACCTAGAAATGGTTGAAAGGACGATTCAACCAACAAATCAAAATTTTGAGCCTACACCGACAGAAACGGCTGTGCCGCTGTCTGAACAGATTGAACCGCCACCGGAAAGCAGCACCTATCAATGGTATGTGGTGGTCATTTGTATGGTGGCTTACATTCTGTCATTTGTAGACCGTCAAATTTTATCGCTCATGATTGAACCGATTAAAGCCGATTTAATGCTGAGCGATACCCAGTTCAGCCTGTTACAAGGTCTGGCCTTCTCCTTGTTTTATGCCATTATGGGTCTGCCCATCGCAGCATTGGCGGATCGAAAGTCCCGGATTAAAATCATTGCAACCGGGATTGCGTTTTGGAGTCTTGCCACAGCGGCTTGTGGTCTCAGTAAAAACTTTATTCAAATGTTTATTGCACGTTTGAGTGTGGGTGCCGGTGAAGCTGCGCTTTCTCCTGCCTTTTATTCAATCGTTGCCGACTTATTTCCGAAAGATAAATTAGGCCGTGCACTCGGGGTATATGCGATTGGTGCCTTTATTGGTTCGGGTTTAGCTTTCCTGATTGGCGGCTATGTGATTGGCTTGCTAAAAGATGTCAGCTTCGTGGCTTTACCGCTTATTGGTGAAGTGAAAACCTGGCAACTCACCTTTATGATTGTGGGTCTACCGGGCGTATTGCTGGCACTGCTCATGGTACTGACGGTGCGTGAACCTGCACGTAAGGGCATGAAAGTCGGTCAGGATGGTCAGGTCATTAAAGCCTCTTTTAAAAACTCGATCGGTTTTATCAAGACACATAAAAAGACCTTCTTCTGTCATTTTATTGGTTTTTCTTTTTATACCATGATGTTGTATTCGCTGCTGGGCTGGGCACCTGCCTATTACATGCGTAATTTCGGTCTGGATGCGAGTCAAACCGGTTATATCCTCGGTACGATTATTTTGGTCGCGAATACTTCAGGTGCCTTGTTCTGTGGCTGGCTGATCGACTTCTTCTCGAAACGTGGCTATAGCGATGCTGCAATTCGTACCGGTGCCATCGGCTGTGCAGCGCTGATTATTCCGAGTGTGCTATTTACTCAGGTCGATAATATGCAGCTTTCATTTGCGCTGATTTTTGTGGCGATGTTCTTCTCCACTTTCCCGATTCCTGCATCGGCAGCTGCCACGCAAATGCTGACACCGAATCAGCTACGCGCACAGGTATCTGCCAAGTTCCTACTGGTTTCAAACCTGATTGCCTTAGGCGTCGGAACCACCGCTGTGGCATTAATCACGGATAAATATTTCCAGAATACCTTAATGGTTGGTAACTCGATCTCGATCGTCAATGCGATTGCCGGATTGATTGGCTGCTTCCTGTTGTACAAGGGCTGTCAGTATTATCGTGAAAGTATGAAAGTCGAGAAACTGGCTGACTAAAATGGCTGGATATTGCTAAACCTTCTTAAGCTTCACTTTTAAAGGCCTTTAATCCACATTAAGGGCCTTTTTATATCCGCCCAAAAAGTTCAATTTTCAGGTACTCATCATTCAATTCCGATCCAGCCTAGACAGGCTGCCTAAAAAAACGTATAACACCGTTTTAAATTTACAGGTGTGCACCGTTGAAACTTGTGCTTGCTCCCATGGAAGGCTTAACCGATCCGATTATGCGTGATGTGCTGACATCCGTAGGTAGCTTTGACTGGTGCGTGACCGAGTTTATTCGTGTCACCGACTCCCTTCTGCCCGATCATATTTATCATACTTACTGCCCGGAACTGTTGAATGATGGCAAGACGGCGGCAGGTACACCGGTACATGTCCAATTCTTAGGAAATAATCCGGAGATGCTAGCAGCGAATGCCGCCAAAGTGGCAGCCATGGGCGCACCGGCAATTGACATGAATTTTGGCTGTCCGGCCAAAACCGTGAACCGTCATCGTGGTGGTTCAGTCCTGCTCGATGAACCCAAAGTCGTGCATGAGCTGGTTAAAGCCGTGCGTGATGCAGTGCCTGCGCATATTCCGGTTTCCGCCAAAATGCGTCTGGGTTATATGGACCGTAATTTCATGCTGGAAAATGCCCATGCCATTGAAGATGCAGGAGCAGCATGGGTTACCGTTCATGCACGCACCAAAGCCGATGGCTATACTCCGCCCGCATTCTGGGACCAGCTACAACCGATTCGTGAGACACTTAAGATCAATGTGATCGCCAATGGTGAAATCTGGAACAATGCCGATGCCAAACAGTGCCGTCTGGAATCCGGTTGCGAAGATCTGATGATTGGCCGTGGTGCAGTGACTACACCCGACTTGACCCAATGTATCCGTCAAAACTCGGATGCACCTTTGATGAACTGGAATGAACTACTGCAACTGCAAATTCGTTTTATCAACGGCCCAGCCAAAACTGAGATCGGGATGGTCGGCCGTTACAAGCAATGGCTGGGCATGATGTCGAAACATTATCCTGAAGCCAAAGCATTATGGGATGAAGTAAAACGGATTAGAGTTCTGGCCGAGATTACCGAAAAACTGAAAGCTTCAAATATTTAAAACTAAAAAGCCTTTGAATCATTCAAAGGCTTTTTTATGAGTCCGTAAAAAACTTATGACTGCTTACGCTGCTTTAAATTTTCTACGTGTTCCCGATTGGTTTTCCAAGATTTTTCTAAAACTTCTTTTTCTAGCCGCAGTTGTATCCGTTTTAATTTCGTTTCAGAAATCATCTGCTGATCAAAACTTTTCACATAGTCGGTCCAGCCTGCCCCCCGAAATACATGATTTGGCATCGGCGTTTTAAATACGGCATCCGGCATAAATACAATCACAGAATGCAAAAGATCTGGTTCCACAATATCTGCCAGCAATTGTTCCAGAACTTTGATGTGCTTATAGTTCTGATGAATGGGATTCTGAAATTTATAACTGTTTTTATAGATTTTCTGGGTCCAGATTTTTTGTCGCTCGTTTCCAAATATCCAGCCTTTATAGTTTTTAGTCTCAATCACAAATATTCCGTAAGGACTTAATAACAGATGATCGATCTGCGTGGTCGCGCCTGTCCCGTCTGGAAGAGTCAAATCATTGAGCAGAATATATTGAAGATCTGGTGGTGTTTCAAAAAGTATGCTGAAAAAAAGCAGGTTGGATTTTGATAAAATAGAGAAATGCGAATAACTCTAGAAATCAAGTGTCCAGCCTGCCTAAGTGACAGTATAA